>NZ_BCBG01000073.1:0-12279 GCF_001320485.1 Pseudomonas sp. NBRC 111130 | reverse complement strand
GCGAAGAATCCAGCACAATCCATGAAGGTGTGAAATTCCCCTCCACTCAGATGGCAAATGGCCTACGCTGTGCTTGTCTGGGTTGATTCAAAGTCTTATCTGCTCTGCGACAGGGACTAAATGAAGGGAAATCGCACACAAGAAGCGCCTAGGTTGGCAGGTATCATCTGGCCCTTCATCGCCGTTGTCGTGTTCCAGGTGTTGCTGGGTAGCCTCAGCCTTTATGCGTTGTCGGCGGTACGTGCCTACGTCGCCGGTGAAAGCCTTTGGTCCAAGGCGCAGAAAGACGCCATCTATTACCTCAACCTGTATGCCGATGACCGCGACGAGCGTACCTATCAGCGCTATCGCCAGGTCATGACCGTGCCCCAGGGCGACCACGAACTGCGTGAACTGCTCGACCAGGCCAGCCCGGACCTGCAAGGCGCCCGTCAGGCTGTGCTGCAGGGGGGCAACCACCCGGACGATGTCGACCGGATCATCTGGTTCTACCGTAATTTTCGCCAGGTCAGCTATATGCAGACGGCGATCGATTACTGGAACATCGGCGATGATTACCTGATCAAGCTCGATATGCTGGCCAGCGACATGCACGCGGGTTTTGCTGCGGGGCAGGTCAGCGCTGCCCAGCTCGATGACTGGAAAGCCCGCATCGTCGCGATCAACGAAGGCGTCACGCCGGCCGCCAAGGCCTTCAGCGATGCGTTGGGCGAAGGCTCGCGGATGCTGCTGCGGGTGCTGCTGGTCACCAACCTGCTGACTGCGCTGTTCCTCATCACCTTTGCCTGGCGCCGTTCGAGCAAGCTGCTGGCCCAGCGCCAGGCCTTCGCCAATGCCCTGCGGGAGGAGAAGGAGCGGGCGCAGATCACCCTCGAGGCGATTGGTGATGCGGTGATCACCGCCGATGTCGAGGGTAATATCGGCTACATGAACCCGGCTGCCGAGCAGTTGACCCACTGGCAGTCCGGGCAGGCCCTGGGGCTGCCGTTGGGGGCGTTGTTCAGCCTGCTCGACGAGCAGCAGGAGGGCGAAGGCAGCACGCTGGTCGAGCAGGTGCTCAGCGGCAGCCTCAAGGGCGGTGCTGAGCATGCCCGACTGATCCAGCGCCTGGATGGCAGCACGGTCTCGGTCAACCTGGTCGGTTCGCCGATCATCAACAACGACCAGGTGGCGGGCATCGTGCTGGTGCTGCACGACATGACCCAAGAGCGCCAGTACATCGCCAACCTGTCCTGGCAAGCCACCCATGACGCCTTGACCGGCCTGGCCAACCGTCGCGAATTCGAATACCGCCTGGAACAGGCGCTCAACAGCCTGGTGCGCCAGGCCGGGCGGCATTCGCTGATGTTCCTCGACCTCGACCAGTTCAAGCTGGTCAACGACACCAGTGGCCATGCAGCGGGTGACGAGCTGCTCAGGCACATTTGCGCGGTGCTGCAGTCAGGGCTGCGCGAAGGTGACACCTTGGCGCGCCTGGGCGGCGATGAATTTGGTGTGCTGCTGGAGAATTGCCCGCCCGAACAGTCCGAGCGCATCGCCGAGAACTTGCGCCAGGCCGTGCAGAGCCTGCACTTCGTGTGGAAGGGCAGGCCGTTCGTGACCACCGTCAGTATCGGCCTGGTGCACATCGCGCAGGTGCCGGGCACGCTGGAGGCCTCGTTGCGAGCTGCCGACATGGCCTGCTACATGGCCAAGGAAAAGGGCCGTAACCGGGTACAGGTGTACCACGCCGACGACAGTGAACTGTCCATGCGCTTTGGCGAGATGGCCTGGATCCAGCGCCTGCACGTGGCCCTGGAGGAGAACCGCTTCTGCCTCTATTGCCAGGAAATCGCCGCGCTGAAAGACATCGAGGGGCCGGGCCATATCGAGATACTGCTGCGCCTGCATGACGAAAGCGGTCGCACCATCCTTCCCGACAGTTTCATCCCGGCCGCCGAGCGCTATGGCCTGATGACGGCGCTGGACCGCTGGGTGGTGCGCAACGTGTTCCAGGTCATCCGCCAATGCCTGGATGAAGGGCGGGAGGGGCCGTTGGCGATGTGCGCGATCAACCTTTCGGGGACGAGCATCGGCGACGACAAGTTCCTCGAGTATCTGCAGCGGTTGTTCGTCGAATATGCCATTCCGCCGCGCATGGTCTGCTTCGAGATCACCGAGACCAGCGCCATCGCCAACCTGGGCAGCGCAATCCGCTTCATCAATGAATTGAAGGGGCTGGGTTGCAAGTTCTCCCTGGATGACTTCTGCGCCGGGATGTCGTCATTTGCCTATTTGAAACATTTACCGGTCGACTTCTTGAAGATCGACGGAAGTTTTGTCAAAGATATGCTCGACGACCCGGTCAATCGTGCCATGGTCGAGGTGATCAATCACATCGGCCACGTCATGGGCAAGCGGACCATCGCCGAGTTCGTCGAAACACCGTTGATCGAGCAGGCCTTGCAGGAGATCGGCGTGGATTACGCCCAGGGCTATCTGATTGAACGACCGCAGGTGTTCACCTGCGACAGTCTGCAGCGCCAACGGATTGCTGCGCGGCCCTTGCTGCATCGGGCGCCAGGTACTTTTCGCTGAACACGTCCGCCAAATCACAAGGATCAAGGAGCTGAAAAGTGATTGATGCATTCGTACGTATCGGGCCCTTGATGGACCCGGCCAGCTACCCCCAGTGGGCCCAGCAACTGATCGAAGATTGCCGCGAAAGCAAGCGACGGGTGGTCGAACATGAGTTCTACCAGCGTCTGCGCGATGGCCAGCTGCGCCAGTCGACCATTCGCCAGTACCTGATCGGTGGCTGGCCGGTGGTCGAGCAGTTTTCCTTGTACATGGCCCATAACCTGACCAAGACCCGCTATGCCCGCCACCCTGGCGAAGACATGGCGCGGCGTTGGCTGATGCGTAACATCCGCGTCGAGCTCAACCATGCCGACTACTGGGTCAACTGGTGCCAGGCCCATGGCGTGCACCTGCACGAGCTGCAGGCGCAGGATGTACCGCCAGAACTGAACGGGCTGAACGACTGGTGCTGGCGGGTGTGCACCACCGAGTCGCTGGCGATTGCCATGGCGGCGACCAATTATGCGATCGAAGGGGCGACGGGCGAGTGGTCGGCGGTGGTCTGCGCTGCAGACACCTACGCCATGGGGTTCCCGGAAGATCAGCGCAAGCGGGCGATGAAGTGGTTGAAGATGCATGCCCAGTACGACGACGCGCACCCTTGGGAGGCGCTGGAGATCATCTGCACGCTGGCGGGCGAGAACCCGACCCTGGGGCTGCGCACCGAACTGCGCAAGGCCATCTGCAAGAGCTATGACTGCATGTACCTGTTCCTGGAACGGTGCATGCAACTGGAAGGGCGCCAGCAAGGGCGCCTGCGCCCGGCCTTGGCTGCTGGCTGAAATTTCTGGGGCCGCTTTGCGGCCCTTTCGCGACACAAGGCCGCTCCTACACCGGATCGCATTCCCCTGTAGGAGCGGCCTTGTGTCGCGAAAGGGCTGCAAGGCAGCCCTGGCAATCTCGAGCCTTACTGCGCGTTGAGCGCCTGCCCGTTCACATCTTTGCTATCCGGCCCCATCAGGTACAGATAGACCGGCATGATCTCTTCCGGCAGCGGGTTGTTCTGCGGGTTCTCGCTCGGATACGCCTGGGCCCGCATCGCCGTGCGCGTAGCGCCGGGGTTGATGCTGTTGGAGCGCACTGGTGCCACGCCTTCCAGTTCGTCGGCCAGGGTCTGCATCAGCCCTTCGGTGGCGAACTTCGACACCCCGTAGGCACCCCAGTAGGCCCGGCCCTTGCGCCCGACGCTGCTCGAGGTGAACACCACCGAGGCATCTTCAGACAACTTGAGCAGTGGCAACAAGGTGCTGGTGAGCATGAAGGTGGCGTCGACGTTGATGTGCATCACGCGCATGAAATTGTCGCCCGACAGCTGCTCCAGCGGCGTGCGCGGGCCGATGATCGAGGCGTTGTTGAGCAGGCCGTCGAGGCGGCCGAACTGCTCTTCGATCATTACCGCCAGCTCGTCGTACTGATGGGGCAGGGCGGTTTCCAGGTTGAATGGGATCACCACGGGCTGCGGGTGGCCGGCGGCCTCGATCTGGTCATAGACCTCGTTGAGGTTGGCCTCGGTCTTGCCCAGCAGCAGCACGGTAGCGCCCACGGCGGCATAGGCCTTGGCAGCAGCGGCGCCGATGCCGCGGCCGGCGCCGGTGACCAGGATGACGCGGCCGGCGAGCAGGCCGGGGCGGGCAGTGTAGTCGAACATTGAATATTCCCTGTGATCGTGAGGGCGAATGCGATCCCTGTGGGAGCGGGCGTGTCGAGGCGTCGAACCGCCGCGAACACGGGCGTAGCCCGTGCCAGGCACCGGGGTGTCTGCTTCGCGGGCTTGCCCGCTCCCACAGGGTCAGCCGTCAGTCGTCATGGATCAACAGCCGCACAGGGCGCTGTCGATCACCTTGCGCAGTTCCAGCGGGTGGTCCACCACCACATCGGCGCCCCAGTTGTTCGGGTTGTCCTCTGGATGAATATAGCCGTAGCGCACCGCCGCCGTGCGGGTGCCGGCGTCGCGGCCGGACTCGATGTCGCGCAGGTCGTCGCCGACGAACAGCACGCTGGCCGGGTCCAGGTCCAGCGTCTTGCACGCGAGGATCAGCGGCTCCGGGTCGGGTTTGCTGTTCTTCACGTGGTCCGGGCAGATCAGCAGGGCCGAACGCTCGGCCAGGCCCAGTTGCTGCATGATCGGCTCGGCGAAGCGCACCGGTTTGTTGGTCACCACGCCCCACAGCAGGTTGCCCTTTTCGATGTCGGCCAGCAGCTCGCCCATGCCGTCGAACAGCTTGCTGTGCACGGCGCAGTCACGCTGGTAGCGCTCGAGGAACTCCAGGCGCAGGGCCTCGAAGCCTTCGGCCTCGGGGTCCATGGCGAAGGTGGCCGCAACCATGGCGCGGGCGCCGCCGGAAATCACGTCGCGGATCCGTTGGTCATCGATGGCCGGCAGGCCGCGCTCGGCGAGCATGGCCTGGCAAATGGCGATGAAGTCCGGCGCCGTGTCGAGCAGGGTGCCGTCCATGTCGAAGAGTACTGCTCGCAAACGCATGGTCATTCCTCGCGCAGGGTCTGGATCATGTAGTTGACGTCAACGTCGCTGCTGAGCTTGTAGTGCTTGGTCAGCGGGTTGTAGGTCAGGCCGATGATGTCCTTGACCTCGAGGCCGGCGACACGGCTCCACGCGCCGAGCTCGGACGGGCGGATGAACTTCTTGAAGTCGTGGGTGCCGCGCGGCAGCATCTTGAGGATGTACTCGGCGCCGACGATGGCCAGCAGGTAGGCCTTCGGGTTGCGGTTGATGGTCGAGAAGAACACCTGGCCACCGGGCTTGACCATGCGGTGGCAGGCGCGGATTACCGACGACGGGTCGGGTACGTGCTCGAGCATTTCCAGGCAGGTGACCACGTCGAACTGCTCGGGCATTTCTTCGGCCAGGGCTTCGGCGGTGATCTGCCGGTATTCGACCTCGACGCCCGATTCCAGCTGGTGCAGCTGGGCGACCGCCAGGGGGGCCTCACCCATGTCGATGCCGGTGACGGTGGCGCCGCGCAAGGCCATGGCCTCGCTGAGGATGCCACCGCCGCAGCCAACGTCCAGCACCTTCTTGCCCGCCAGGCCGACGCGCTCGTCGATCCAGTTGACGCGCAGCGGGTTGATGTCGTGCAGCGGCTTGAACTCGCTTTCGCGGTCCCACCAGCGGTGGGCCAAGGCTTCGAACTTGGCGATTTCGGCGTGGTCGACGTTGCTCATTGAACAATCCTCTGGAACTTGCACTTCAAATGGGGCGCAGTATACCCGAGCGTCTGCGGCCGAGGGTCGCTATAATCGCCGGCTTTTGATATCCGAACGACGGGGAGAGGCAATGCGCGAGCGACTTTTGGCGGCGGAGAAGGTGACCGGGATGCGCTGGCAAGGCGGCGCCCTGCACCTGCTCGACCAGCGCCTGCTGCCGTCGGAAGAACGCTGGCTGACCTGCGACAATGTCGCGCAGGTGGCGGCGGCGATCCGCGACATGGCTGTGCGTGGCGCCGCTGCCATCGGCATTGCCGCTGCCTATGGCCTGGTCCTGGCCCTGGAAGAGCGCCTGGCCCAGGGGGGCGACTGGGAAATGGACCTGGAAGAGGACTTCCTCAGCCTGGCCGAAGCCCGGCCCACCGCGGCCAACCTGTTCTGGGCGCTGAACCGCATGCGTGAGCGACTGCTGCGGGTGCGTGGCGCCGAAGACGTGCTGGCCGCGCTGGAAGCCGAAGCGATCGCCATCCATGAAAGTGACCGCGAAGCCAACCTGACCATGGCCCAGCACGGTATCGAGCTGATCCGTCGCCATCAGGGCAACGAGCAGACCTTGCTGACCTACGGCAACGCCGGCGCCCTGGCCAGTGGTGGTATCGGTACGGCCCTGGGGGTGATTCGCGCCGGTTATCTGGAGGGGATGGTCGAGCGGGTGTACGCCGGGGAGACACGCCCTTGGCTGCAGGGCTCGCGCCTGACCGCCTGGGAGCTGGCCAAGGAGGGCATCCCGGTGACGCTGTGTGCCGACTCGGCGCTGGCCCACCTGATGAAGACCAAGGGCATCACCTGGGTGGTGGTCGGCGCCGACTGCATTGCCGCCAATGGCGATGTGGCGAGCAAGATCGGCACTTACCAGCTGGCCGTCAGTGCCATGCACCACGGCGTGCGCTTCATGGTGGTGGCGCCGAGCACCAGCATCGACCTCAACCTGGCCACCGGTGAGGATATTCCGCTTGAGGAGCGTGAGGCCGATGAGTTGCTGGACTACGCCGGCACCCGTGTGGCACCGCCGGTTGAGGCGTTCAACCCGGTATTCGACGTGACCCCGGCCGACCTGATCGACGTGATCGTCACCGAGCGCGGCATCGTCGAGCGGCCGGATACCGCCAAGCTGGCCCAACTGATGTGTCGCAAGCGGTTGCATTGATCATTCCCTGTACCGGCCTCTTCGCGGGCTCGCCCGCTCCCACAGGGAGGTGCGGTCCTCTGTGGCAGCGGGCGAGCCCGCGAAGAGGCCGGCACGGGCAACGAAAATCCTCGGCCTGAGGCCACCTGCCATATCTCCCCACCGCCCCGCCTTTGTGATAACATCCGGCAGTTTCCAGGACCGCCCAAGAAGGCGGCCTTCATTGCGCAGATCCATGCAACAACTCATTGATTTGTCGTAAGTCGTCGCACCCCTATGCGTTGCGGCGGCGAGCTTCGTTCGGCCCTTGATGGAGCTGCGAAGTTTCACCAGAAAAAGGAATCAGGCTTCTCATGGGCGAACTGGCCAAAGAAATCCTCCCGGTCAATATCGAAGACGAACTGAGACAGTCTTACCTCGACTACGCGATGAGCGTGATTGTCGGGCGAGCGCTGCCCGATGCGCGTGATGGCTTGAAGCCCGTGCATCGTCGCGTTCTCTATGCGATGAGCGAACTGGGCAACGACTGGAACAAGCCGTACAAGAAATCCGCCCGTGTGGTCGGTGACGTGATCGGTAAGTACCACCCGCACGGCGACACTGCGGTCTACGACACCATCGTGCGTATGGCCCAGCCGTTCTCGCTGCGCTACCTGCTGGTCGACGGCCAGGGCAACTTCGGTTCGGTCGACGGCGACAACGCCGCCGCCATGCGATACACCGAAGTGCGCATGACCAAGCTGGCCCACGAGCTGCTGGCCGACCTGCACAAAGAGACCGTCGACTGGGTGCCCAA
Organism: Pseudomonas sp. NBRC 111130; assembly: GCF_001320485.1. Classification (NCBI taxonomy): domain Bacteria; kingdom Pseudomonadati; phylum Pseudomonadota; class Gammaproteobacteria; order Pseudomonadales; family Pseudomonadaceae; genus Pseudomonas; species Pseudomonas sp. NBRC 111130. The sequence continues at coordinate 4,513 of NZ_BCBG01000073.1, read as the reverse complement.
CTACGACGGCACCGAGCAGATCCCGGCAGTCATGCCGACCCGTATCCCCAACCTGCTGGTCAACGGTTCCAGCGGTATCGCCGTGGGTATGGCGACCAACATCCCGCCGCACAACCTCGGTGAAGTCATCGATGGTTGCCTGGCGCTGATCGACAACCCGGACGTCACCGTGGATGAGCTGATGCAGTTCATCCCCGGCCCGGACTTCCCGACTGCCGGTATCATCAACGGTCGCCAGGGCATCATCGAGGCCTACCGCACTGGCCGTGGCCGCATCTACATGCGCGCCCGCTCCGAGATCGAAGACATCGACAAGGTCGGTGGCCGCCAGCAGATCGTCATCACCGAGCTGCCATACCAGCTGAACAAGGCCCGCCTGATCGAGAAGATCGCCGAGCTGGTCAAAGAGAAGAAGATCGAAGGCATCACAGAGCTGCGCGATGAGTCCGACAAGGACGGCATGCGCATCGTCATCGAGCTGCGCCGCGGCGAGGTGCCGGAGGTGGTGCTCAACAACCTCTACCAGCAGACCCAGCTGCAGAGCGTGTTCGGCATCAACGTGGTCGCCCTGGTTGATGGTCGCCCGCGTCTGCTCAACCTCAAGGACCTGCTCGAAGCGTTCGTCCGTCACCGCCGCGAAGTGGTGACCCGCCGCACCGTGTTCGAGCTGCGCAAGGCCCGTGAACGCGGCCACATCCTTGAAGGCCAGGCGGTCGCGCTGTCCAACATCGACCCGGTGATTGCCCTGATCAAGGCCTCGCCGACGCCGTCCGAAGCCAAGGAAGCGCTGGTTTCCACGCCCTGGGAATCCAGTGCCGTGCAGGTCATGGTCGAGCGCGCCGGCGCCGATTCCTGCCGCCCTGAAGACCTGCCGGAGCAGTACGGCCTGCGTGAAGGCAAGTATTACCTGTCGCCGGAGCAGGCCCAGGCCATCCTCGACCTGCGCCTGCACCGCCTGACCGGTCTGGAACACGAGAAGCTGCTGGCCGAGTACCAGGAGATTCTCGAGCAGATCGGCGAGCTGATCCGCATCCTCAGCAGCGCCCAGCGCCTGATGGAAGTGATCCGCGAAGAACTCGAAGCGATCCGTGCCGAGTACGGCGATGCCCGTCGCACCGAAATCCTCGATGCCCGTCACGACCTCAACTACGGCGACATGATCCCGGAAGAAGAGCGCGTGGTGACCATCTCCCACGGCGGCTATGCCAAGACCCAGCCGCTGTCCGCCTACCAGGCCCAGCGCCGCGGCGGCAAGGGCAAGTCGGCCACCGGCGTGAAGGACGAGGACTACATCGAGCACCTGCTGGTCGCCAACAGCCACGCCACCCTGTTGCTGTTCTCCAGCAAGGGCAAGGTGTACTGGCTGAAGACCTACGACATCCCTGAAGCCTCGCGCGCTGCCCGTGGCCGCCCGCTGGTCAACCTGCTGCCGCTGGAAGAAGGTGAGCGCATCACCGCCATGCTGCAGATCGACCTCGAGGCCCTGCAGCAGAACGCCGACCCTGAAGAAGAGCTGGAAGACGGTGACGACGGTGTCATCGAGGGCGAAATCGTCGAGGCGGAAGAAATCGACGAAGAAGATGGCGACACCCCTGAATGGGTGGCCGAGCCGACTGGCGCCTACATCTTCATGGCCACTGCCTCCGGTACCGTCAAGAAGACCCCGCTGGCACAGTTCGCCCGCCCACGCTCCAGCGGCCTGATCGCCCTGAAGCTGAAGGAAGGCGACACCCTGATCGCTGCGGCAATCACCGACGGCGCCAAGGAAGTCATGATGTTCTCCGACGCCGGCAAGGTGATCCGCTTCGCCGAGAGCGTGGTTCGCGAAATGGGCCGTACCGCCCGTGGCGTACGGGGCATGAAGCTGGGCAAGGGCCAGCGGATCATTTCGATGCTGATCCCCGAATCCGGTGCGCAGATCCTCACCGCTTCCGAGCGTGGCTTCGGCAAGCGCACCCCGCTGTCCAAGTTCCCGCGTCGCGGGCGTGGCGGCCAGGGCGTGATCGCCATGGGCACCAAGGGGCGCAACGGCTTGCTGATCGGCGCCATCCAGGTGCAGGAAGGCGAGGAAATCATGCTGATTTCCGACCAGGGCACCCTGGTGCGTACGCGGGTCGGTGAAGTGTCGAGCCTGGGTCGTAACACCCAGGGTGTGACCCTGATCAAGCTGGCCACCGATGAAACGCTGGTGGGCCTGGAGCGTATCCAGGAGCCATCCGAGGACGAACTCGATGATGTGATCGAGACGGACGAAGAAGGCGTCGGGGCCGATGCTCCGGATGATGAAGCTGCAGGCGCCGAAGAGGCTCCGCAGGAATAAGCAAGCGTGAAACCCGAGCGGGGCGACCAAGGTCGCCCCGTTTGACTGTGTAGGAGCGAGCACAGCTCGCGATGCAGGCACCACGGTTCCTGCAGGATATGTAGCAACCGAATCAAGATTTTGTTCTATTTGGCAGAGCGAGAGTGGATGTGAGCAAACGAGCCTTTAACTTCTGCGCAGGCCCTGCCGCGCTTCCTGACGCTGTGTTGCAGCGCGCCCAGGCCGAGATGCTGGACTGGAACGGCAAGGGCTTGTCGGTGATGGAGATGAGCCATCGCAGCGACGATTACGTGGCCATCGCCGAAAAGGCCGAGCAGGACCTGCGTGACCTGCTGTCCGTCCCCTCGAACTACAAGGTGCTGTTCCTGCAGGGCGGTGCCAGCCAGCAGTTCGCGGAAATTCCGCTGAACCTGCTGCCGGAAAACGGCACTGCCGACTACGTCGAAACCGGTATCTGGTCGAAGAAGGCGATCGAGGAAGCGCGCCGCTTTGGCACCGTCAATGTTGCCGCCAGCGCCAAGCCGTACGATTACCTGGCCATTCCGGGCCAGAACGAGTGGAAGCTGACCAAGAACGCCGCTTACGTCCACTATGCGTCCAACGAGACCATCGGTGGCCTGCAGTTCGACTGGGTTCCGGAAACCGGCGACGTTCCGCTGGTGGTCGACATGTCTTCCGACATCCTCTCGCGCCCGATCGACGTTTCGCAGTACGGCATGATCTACGCCGGCGCGCAGAAGAACATCGGCCCGAGCGGGCTGGTGGTGGTGATCGTTCGTGAAGACCTGATCGGCCGCGCCCGCAGCAGCTGCCCGACCATGCTCGACTACAAGGTCGCAGCCGACAACGGCTCGATGTACAACACCCCGGCTACTTATTCCTGGTACCTCTCGGGCCTGGTGTTCGAATGGCTCAAGGAGCAGGGTGGCGTCGAGGCCATGGAGCAGCGCAACCGCGCCAAGAAGGACCGCCTGTACGGTTTCATCGACGCCAGCGAGTTCTACACCAACCCGATCAGCCACAACGCCCGTTCGTGGATGAACGTGCCGTTCCGCCTGGCTGACGAGCGCCTGGACAAGGCTTTCCTCGCCGGCGCCGACGCCCGTGGCCTGCTCAACCTCAAGGGCCACCGCTCGGTTGGCGGCATGCGTGCCTCGATCTACAACGCCCTGGGCCTGGAGGCGGTAGAAGGCCTGGTGGCCTACATGGCCGAATTCGAGAAGGAGCACGGCTGATGTCCGAACAGGAACTCAAAGCCCTGCGCGTACGTATCGACAGCCTTGACGAGAAGATCCTCGAGCTGATCAGCGATCGCGCCCGCTGCGCCGAAGAAGTGGCGCGGGTCAAGACTGCCTCCCTGGCGGAAGGCGAAAAGCCGGTGTTCTACCGCCCCGAGCGTGAGGCTGCGGTGCTCAAGCGCGTGATGGAGCGCAACAAGGGGCCGCTGGGCAACGAAGAGATGGCGCGTCTGTTCCGCGAAATCATGTCGTCCTGCCTGGCCCTGGAAGAGCCGCTCAAGGTCGCCTACCTCGGCCCTGAAGGCACCTTCACCCAGGCTGCGGCCATGAAGCATTTCGGCCATGCCGTGGTCAGCCGCCCGATGGCAGCCATCGACGAAGTGTTCCGTGAAGTGGCGGCCGGTGCCGTCAACTTCGGCGTGGTGCCGGTGGAAAACTCCACCGAGGGTGCGGTCAGCCACACCCTGGACAGCTTCCTCGAGCACGACATGGTGATCTGCGGCGAAGTCGAACTGCGCATCCATCATCACCTGCTGGTGGGCGAGAACACCAAGACCAACAGCATCACTCGCATCTACTCCCACGCCCAGTCCCTGGCCCAGTGCCGCAAGTGGCTGGACGCGCACTACCCGAATGTCGAGCGCGTGGCCGTTTCGAGCAACGCCGAGGCGGCCAAGCGGGTCAAGGGCGAGTGGAATTCGGCGGCGATCGCCGGCGATATGGCGGCCAACCTGTATGGCCTGACTCGCCTGGCCGAGAAGATCGAGGACCGCCCGGACAACTCCACGCGCTTCCTGATGATCGGTCAGCAAGAAGTGCCGCCGACCGGCGACGACAAGACCTCGATCATCGTCTCGATGAGCAACAAGCCAGGGGCGCTGCATGAACTGCTGGTGCCTTTCCACGAGAACGGCATCGACCTGACCCGTATCGAAACCCGTCCGTCGCGCAGCGG
>NZ_BCBG01000072.1:0-12441 GCF_001320485.1 Pseudomonas sp. NBRC 111130 | reverse complement strand
CCTCTTCGCCACCGTCCTGTTCGGCCTGTTCCTGCAGCAGCTCTTCGAACTTCAGGCGCTTGATCACCATCTTGTCGTCAAGCACGAACGACAGCTTGTCCTGCCAGGCCAGGGCAAGCTGGGTAACCACCTTGCCGGTGCTCAGGTGCAGCTGGATCTCCTCGCTGGTCAGGTCCTGGCGCTTGCAGCGCACGATGCCGCCGTCTTCGGCGGTGTCCCGCAGTTCGCACTCGTCCAGCACGTAGAAGCCTTCGGCAGCCTGTTGCGACTTGACCCAGTCGGTCATGGTCGCAGTGGGTGCGATCTTCACGGTCACCGGGCGCACCGGCAGCGAACCCATCACTTCGCGCAGGGTCGACAGCAGGTCTTCGGCGCGCTTGGCGCTGGCCGAGTTGACCAGGATCATCCCCAGGCGCGGGGCGATGGCGGCGAAGATCATCGAGCGGCGGATGAACGCGCGCGGCAGGAAGGCCTGGATGATCTCGTCCTTGATCTGGTCGCGCTCTTTCTTGTAGACCTTGCGCATTTGCTCGGTCTCGATCTCTTCGACCTTCTCTTTCACGGCATCGTTGACCACGCTGCTCGGCAGGATGCGTTCTTCCTTGCGCGCGGCAACCAGCAGAAATTCGCCGCTGACGTGCACCAGGGGAGCGTCTTCACCCTTGCCGAACGGCGCGATGAAACCGTAGGTGGTCAGCTCCTGGCTGGCGCAGGCGCGGGCTGGCTTGGTGGCCAGCGCGGCTTCCAGCGCTTCAGGCTCGAACGGTACTTCCTGGGTCAGGCGGTAGGACAGCAGGTTCTTGAACCACATGGGGGGCAATCTCTCCTTAATGCATAAGGCGGGCATTATTCTCCGAGCAGTGCTCCGAGGCCAACCCTGTCAGAGGGCCAGCAGGCCCGATAACGGAGGAAAAGCCCCGGCTGCGCTAGGTCTTTGAAAGGCTTGGAGTTTTTTTTGAAAAAAAATAAAAAAATGCTTGCCAGGGTAACAGCCCCTCCGTAGAATGCGCGCCACACCGAGACGAAGGGTGATTAGCTCAGCCGGGAGAGCATCTGCCTTACAAGCAGAGGGTCGGCGGTTCGATCCCGTCATCACCCACCACTCGATGTATAGCGCAGCGGTAGTTCAGTCGGTTAGAATACCGGCCTGTCACGCCGGGGGTCGCGGGTTCGAGTCCCGTCCGCTGCGCCATATTCCACTTCCTGGGCCCACTGAACACCCGGAAGTAACAAACAAAGCGACCTTAGAGTCGCTTTTTTTGTGCCTGAAATTTGCGCTGGGTGATTTTGCAAAAAAGTTGCTTCAATGGCTTGCCAGGCTGCTGGTTCATCCGTAGAATGCGCGCCTCACCGAGACGAATGGGTGATTAGCTCAGCCGGGAGAGCATCTGCCTTACAAGCAGAGGGTCGGCGGTTCGATCCCGTCATCACCCACCACTCGTTGATTAGCGCAGCGGTAGTTCAGTCGGTTAGAATACCGGCCTGTCACGCCGGGGGTCGCGGGTTCGAGTCCCGTCCGCTGCGCCATATTCCGCTTCCAGGGCCCACTGAACACCCGGAAGCAACAAAAAAAGCGACCTTAGGTCGCTTTTTTTGTTTGAGCGCTTACCGGCTACGCTCTTCATCCCGCAATGTCAGCACCTCGACCCCATCCTCAGTCACCGCCACCGTATGTTCCCACTGTGCCGACAGGCAGTGGTCGCGGGTGATCACCGTCCAGCCATCTTTCAGCGTCCGCGTCCCGCGCCCACCCTGGTTGATCATCGGCTCGATGGTGAACACCATGCCCGGTTGCAACTTCATGCCCATGCCACGCAGGCCGAAATGCAGCACCTCGGGCCCTTCATGCATCTGCTGGCCAATGCCATGGCCGCAGTATTCGCGTACCACGCTGTAGCCAGCCGCTTCGGCATGAGCCTGGATGGCATGGCCGATGTCACCCAGCGTCGCCCCAGGGCGTACCTGCCCGATGCCTTCCCATAGCGCCTCATAGGTAATGTCGACCAACCGCTGTGCGTCTTCGCTGATTGGCCCGATGCTGTACATCTTCGACGAGTCGGCAATGTAACCGCCCTGTTCGAGGGTGATGTCGACATTGATGATCGAGCCTTGCTTCAGCACTTCATCGACTTTGGGGATGCCATGGCAGACCACATGGTCCACCGAGGTGTTGAGCGAGTAGGGGAAGCCGTACTGGCCCTTGCTCGCCGGGCGTGCCTTGAGGGTATCGACGATGAATGCCTCGGCGCGGTCGTTGATCTGCATCGTCGTCACGCCGGGGCGGATGAAGCTGTCGAGTTCGGCGAACACCTGGGCCAACAGCCGGCCGGCATTGCGCATCAGTTCGAGTTGGGCAGGGGTCTTGAGGATCACCTTGGACATGGAATGCGGGCTGTAGCTCTTGCCGGAAAGTGCCCCAGCATAGCGCCATGGGCCTTGTTGCTGCCACCGCATGGTGCGGTTGCCTGTACCGGCCTCTTCGCGGGCACGCCCGCTCCCAAAGGACCTCCACAAGTTTGAAGACTGCGCAGTACCTGTGGGAGCGGGCGTGCCCGCGAAAGGGCCGGTACAGCTGGCCCACAAATTGCTGACTGACTGCTATCCAGGGCTATCAACGTCGACAGCCCAGAAACCTCACGACAAAGGCGCCGTGTTGCCCCGCTTGCTTTGCAAGCCCGGGCAGCCGGCGCCTTTTTGCGTTCCAGAAAGGGGAGACCGCCCATGGCCACAAGCGAAGTACGCAGCGTATGCCCCTACTGTGGCGTCGGTTGCGGCATCGTCATGAGCATCAAGGACGGCAAGGTCAGCAAGATCAGCGGCGACAAGCAGCACCCGAGCAACTTCGGCCGCCTGTGTACCAAAGGCCTCACCGCACACCTGCCACTGACCGCCGCCGGGCGCATGGAGCACGCCTTCGTCCGCCAGCAACGCAGCCAGCAGCCGGCGCGCAGCAGCATGGACCAGGCCATTGCCCAGGCCGGCGAGCGCCTGCGCGCTATCATCGACCAACACGGTGCGGACGCCGTGGCGCTGTATGTGTCCGGGCAGATGTCGCTGGAAGCCCAGTACCTGGCCAACAAGCTGGCCAAGGGCTTTATCCGCACGCGACATATCGAGTCCAACTCACGGCTGTGCATGGCCAGTGCCGGCAGCGGCTACAAGTTGTCGCTCGGCGCCGACGGCCCGCCCGGCAGCTACCAGGATTTCGAACGTGCCGAGGTGTTCCTGATGATCGGCGCGAACATGGCTGACTGCCATCCGGTGCTGTTCCTGCGCCTGCTGGACCGGCTCAAGGCCGGGGCCAGACTCATCGTGGTGGATCCACGGCGCACCGCCACGGCCGACAAGGCCGACCTGTTCCTGCAACTGCGCCCCGGCAGTGACATGGCGCTGCTCAACGGCCTGCTGCACCTGCTGCACCACAACGGCCACACCGACCCCGCGTTCATCGCCCGTTACACCGAAGGCTGGGACGAGCTGCCGGCCTTCCTCGACGATTACACCCCGGCGCGGGTAGCCGCCATCACTGGCTTGAGCGAAGCCGACATCCGCCGGGCTGCAGAATGGATCGGCACCGCCGGGGAGTGGATGAGCTGCTGGACCATGGGCCTCAACCAGAGCGTCCACGGCACCTGGCACAGCAACGCCTTGTGTAACTTGCACCTGGCCACCGGCGCCATCTGCCGCCCCGGCAGCGGGCCTTTTTCGCTGACCGGCCAACCCAATGCCATGGGCGGCCGCGAAATGGGCTACATGGGCCCGGGCCTGCCGGGCCAGCGTTCGGCGCTGGTGGCGGCGGACCGCGCCTTCGTCGAGCAGCAATGGCGCCTGCAACCGGGCAGCCTGCGCAGCGAAGCGGGTGAGGGCACGATCGCGCTGTTCGAGCAGATGAAGGCCGGCGAGGTGAAAGCCTGCTGGGTGATCTGCAGCAATCCGGTGGCCAGCGTCGCCAACCGGCAACAAGTGATCGACGGCCTGCGCCAGGCCGAGCTGGTAATCACCCAGGACGCTTTTCTCGACACCGAAACCAACCGCTACGCCGATATCCTCCTGCCCGCCGCGCTGTGGGCCGAAGGCGAGGGCGTGATGATCAATAGCGAACGCAACCTGACGCTGATGCCTCAGGCAGTTCAGGCGCCCGGCCAAAGCCTGGCGGACTGGCAGATCATTGCCCGGGTCGCCTGCGCCATGGGCTACGCCGAGGCCTTCGATTACCCGGATGCCGAGGCGGTATACGAAGAGATTCGGCGTTTCTGGAACCCGGCAACCGGCTATGACCTGCGCGGCATCGGCTATGAGCAGTTGCGCCAAAGCCCACGGCAATGGCCCTGTGCACCGGGTTGCGAAGATGACCGCAGCCCGCTGCGTTACCTCAACGACGGCAGCAGCCAGCCTCTGTTGCGCGATGCGCAAGGCAATGCGCCTGCCCTGGCATTCCCCACCGCCAGCGGCAAGGCGCGCTTCTTCACCCGGCCCTGGCTGCCGGCGCCCGAACTGCCCGACGCCGACTACCCGCTGGTGCTCAATACCGGCCGCGTGCAGCATCAGTGGCACACCCTGACCAAGACTGGCAAGGTGCCGGCGCTGAACAGGCTGGAGCCTGGGCCCTTCGTTGAAATCCATCCTGATGATGCCGCCCGCCTGGGCATCGTAGACAAGGATCAGGTCGCCATTCGCTCACGTCGCGGCCAGGCCGTGCTGCCGGCGCGCATCAGCGACCGGGTCATGCCCGGCAACTGCTTTGCGCCGTTCCACTGGAACGACCTGATCGGCGAGCAGCTGGCGATCAATGCCGTTACTTGCGATGCAGTCGATCCACTGTCGCTTCAGCCGGCATTCAAACATTGCGCCGTGGCCCTGGAGCGGGTCGCCAGTGCGCGCATCGATGCCCTGGAGCTGAACGGCGCTGTTATGCAGCCCGCCCAGCCAGTCGCAACGCCAGGCCTCGGCGGGCCGCGCCACCAGTTGCTGTGGGCTTCGCAGACGGGCACTGGCGAAGCGCTTGCCGAGCGCTGTGCCGAGCACCTGCGTGGTGCTGGCCTGGCGGTGCAGCTCAGTTGCATGGCAGCGGTCGACCCCCGGCAGCTGCAAGGCGCCGCCAGTGTGGTGCTGATCACCAGCACCTTCGGTGACGGTGATGCGCCCGACAGCGCCACGGCGTTCTGGCAGGCCCTGCAAGGTGAGCAGGGCGCTTGCTGCGCGGAGCTGCCGTATGCCGTGCTGGCCTTGGGTGATTCCAGCTACGAGCAGTTCTGTGGATTTGGCCGCAAGCTCGACCAGCGCCTGGCCGAACTGGGCGGGCGCCGCTTGTTGCAGCGGGTCGATTGCGAACCGGATTTCGATGAGGCCTTCGCCGCTTGGCTCGAAGCCCTGCTGGCGGAGCTCGGTTGCGCCAGCTCGCCACCACCGGCCAGCCAGTCGGCGCCAGTCGCGGGTTACAACAAGCAGCAACCGTGGTTGGCCCCGCTGCTGGAAAATCAGCTGCTCAACGGTCCGGGTGCCAGCAAGGAAACCCGCCAACTGGTGTTCGACCTGTCCGGCAGCGGTTTGACCTATGCCGCCGGCGATGCCCTGGGCGTGTGGCCGCGCAACTGTCCGGCACTGGTCGACGAACTGCTGGCGCTGACGCAGCTCGATGGCCAGGCGGTGGTGGAACTGAAGGGGCAGCCGCTGATGCCACTGGTCGAGGCTCTGGAAACCCGTCTGGAGATTGCCAAGGTCACGCCGCAGCAACTGCAGGTTTTCAGCGCGCATTACGCCGAGCTACAGCACCTGCTGCAACCCGAGTGCAAGGCGCAACTGCAGGATTGGCTGTGGGGCCGGCAGTTGGTCGACGTGCTGCGGGCGTTCCCTCAGCAGTTGCCGCTGGCCACCTGGCTCGATCTGCTCAAGCCGCTGCAGCCGCGCCTGTATTCGATCAGCTCAAGCCCATTGGCTCATCCGGACCAGGTACACCTGACCGTTTCCACGGTGCGCTATGGCGAGCGCAAGGGTGTGTGCTCCACCTTCCTCGCCGATCGGGCGCAGTCACTGAAGGTGGCGATCTTCCCGCAGGTATCGAAGCACTTCCGCCTGCCCGAGGACAACGACGTGCCAGTGATCATGGTCGGTCCCGGCACCGGCATCGCGCCGTTCCGTGCCTTCCTCGAAGAACGTGAGGCACAGGGTGCCAAAGGCGGGAACTGGCTGTTCTTCGGCGAACAGTATGCGGCCACGGATTTCTACTATCAGGAGCAGCTTCAGGCCTGGCAGGCGAGCGGGCATCTGCGCCTGGACACGGCGTTCTCGCGGGACCAGGCCGAGAAGGTCTATGTGCAGCAGCGCATGCTCGAACAGGGTGCGCAGCTGTGGCAGTGGCTGGAGGCGGGGGCGTACTTCTATGTGTGTGGCGATGCGCAGCGCATGGCCAAGGATGTGGATGCGGCCTTGCGTGAAGTCATTGCCGTGCACGGAGGGGTGGATGCCGATGCTTATGTCGAGGCGTTGAGCAAGGCCAAGCGGTACCGGCGCGATGTGTATTGATGTGCTCCAGGATGGGGAGTGCTGCACTTGAAATGTGCATTGGCTGTGCTGGCCTCTTCGCGGGCAAGACCGCTCCCACAGGTTCACCTCGCTGCTGAACCCTGGCGGTCCCTGTAGGAGCGGGCTTGCCCGCGAAGAGGCCAGTACAGGCAACCCAATTGGCACAGTCCCTGCTTTATCCCTGATACAACAAAGCCCACTGATCAACGGCGATCAACCCGGGCCACCCACCGTGATGAATACAGGCAAAGGCGCCTGGAGCTTCGGCTCCAGGCGCCTTTTTTTTGATCGAGGATCGGCTTATGAAGGCAACAGCGAGCAGGCAACGAGAGCGACTGGTCATCGTCGGCAACGGCATGGTCGGCCACCACTGCGTGCAGCAGCTGGTCGAACGCGGCGCCCTTGAGCGGTTCGAGCTGCACGTGTTCGGTGAAGAACGTCAACGTGCCTACGACCGCGTGCACCTGTCGGAGTACTTCGCCGGCAGCTGTGCCGAGACCCTGGCCCTGTGCGGGCCGGACTACTACGGCAACAGCGGCGTGCACCTGCACCTGGGCGAAGCGGTGCTGGAGATCGACCGCGAACGCTGCGAGGTGGTGACTGCCGAGGGCCGCTACGGTTATGACCAGTTGGTCCTGGCCACCGGTTCCTACCCGTTCGTGCCGCCGATCGAAGGCTCCAGCGGCAACGCCCGCCTGGTCTACCGCACCCTCGACGACCTCGATGCCATTCGCGCTGCTGCCGGCCAGGCGCGCCGCGGCGTGGTGGTCGGTGGCGGCCTGCTCGGTCTGGAAGCCGCCAACGCGCTGAAGTCCCTCGGCCTGGAAGCACACGTGGTAGAGTTTGCCCCCCGGCTGATGCCGGTGCAGCTGGACGGCGAGGGCGGCGCCGCGCTCAAGGCGCAGATCGAAGCGCTGGGTGTGGGCGTGCACCTGTCGCGTGCCACCCAGTCGATCAGCGCGGGAGAAGCCTACCGCTACCGCATGAATTTCGATGGCGGCGAGCACCTGGAAACCGACCTGATCGTGTTCTCTGCCGGCATCCGCCCACAGGATGCCCTCGGCCGAGCCTGCGGCCTGGAGATCGCTGCACGCGGTGGCGTGGTGATCGACAACCACTGCCGCAGCAGCGACCCACGCATCTTCGCCATCGGCGAATGCGCCTCGTGGAACGGCAGCGTGTTCGGCCTGGTCGCTCCGGGTTACAGCATGGCGCGCAACCTGGCTGCGCTGCTGATGGGCGAAGCTGCCAGCGCCTTCACCGGTGCCGACATGTCGACCAAGCTCAAGCTGCTGGGCGTGGATGTCGGCTCCATCGGCGATGCCCACGGCGCCACGCCGGGTTCGCGCAGCTACCGCTTCATCGACGAGGCCAACAGCGCCTATCGCCGGCTGGTGGTGGATGCCAGCGGCAAGCACGTGCTCGGCGCAGTGCTGGTGGGCGACAACAGTTACTACGACACTTTGCTGCAATATGCCCAGAACGGCATCGCCCTGCCGGCCGACCCGGCAGCGCTGATCCTGCCGCAGAGTGGCGGTGCGCCTGCGCTCGGTGCCGACGCGCTGCCCGACAGCGCGACCATCTGCTCGTGCCACAACGTCAGCAAGGGTGCAGTGTGCGCGGCCATCGACAGTGGCTGCGGCGACCTGGCTGCGGTCAAGGGCTGCACCAAGGCGGCCACTGGCTGCGGTGGCTGCGCAGCGTTGCTCAAGCAGGTGTTCGACCACGAACTCACTGCCCGCGGCGTGACCGTCGACAAGAGCCTGTGCGAACACTTCGCCTACACCCGTCAGGAGCTTTACGGGCTGGTGCGCGTGGAGGGTATCCGTACCTTCAACGAACTGCTCGAACGCCACGGCAAGGGCCATGTCGGCTGCGACATCTGCAAGCCGGCGGTGGGCTCGATCCTCGCCTCGTGCTGGAACCAGCCGATCATGGACCCGGCGCTGGTGCCGCTGCAGGACACCAACGACACCTTCATGGCCAACATGCAGAAGAACGGCACCTATTCGGTGGTGCCGCGCATTCCGGGCGGCGAGATCACCCCCGACAAGCTGATCGTGATCGGCCAGGTGGCGAAAAAGTACGACCTCTACACCAAGATCACCGGTGGCCAGCGCATCGACCTGTTCGGCGCTCAACTGCACGAGCTGCCGCTGATCTGGGGCGAACTGATCGCAGCCGGCTTCGAGACCGGCCACGCCTACGGCAAGTCGACGCGCACGGTGAAGTCGTGCGTGGGCAGCACCTGGTGCCGCTACGGCGTGCAGGATAGCGTCGCCATGGCCCTGCGCCTGGAGGACCGCTACAAGGGCCTGCGCAGCCCGCACAAACTCAAGTTTGCTGTCTCTGGCTGCACCCGCGAGTGCGCCGAGGCGCAGAGCAAGGACATCGGCGTGATCGCCACCGACAAGGGCTGGAACCTGTACATCTGCGGCAACGGCGGCATGCGCCCGCGCCACGCCGAACTGTTCGCCACCGACCTGGACGACGAAACCCTGGTGCGCCTGATCGACCGCGTGCTGATGTTCTACATCCGCACGGCCGACAAGCTGCAGCGTACTTCGGTCTGGCGCGAAAGCCTGGAAGGCGGCCTGGACTACCTCAAGCAGGTGATCCTCGACGACAGCCTGGGCCTGGCGGCCGAGCTGGAGGCGCAGATGCAGCATGTGGTCGACCAGTATGAATGCGAATGGGCCAACGCCCTCAACGACCCCGAGAAGCTCAAGCGCTTCCGCACCTTCGTCAACGACAAGCGCGCCGACCCGGACGTGCACTTCGTGCGCGAGCGTGAACAACGCCGGCCGGCTGCAGCGCTGCACCTGATTCCAACTGTCGAGGAAGCTGTCTGATGAACCTGTCCGATGCTGCTGTGAAAACCCAGGAGAACTGGCAGACGGTGTGCCGGGCCGATGACCTGGTGGCCGACTCCGGCGTGGTGGTGTGGTTCGATGGCGCGCAGGTGGCGCTGTTCTACCTGCCCGAGCTGGAGCAGAGCCTTTACGCGGTCGACAACCGTGATCCGCGGTCGGGGGCCAATATCATCGGCCGCGGGCTGGTGGGTAGCTTGCAGGGCGAACTGGTGGTGGCGGCGCCGTTGTACAAGCAGCACTTCAGCCTTGAAAGTGGGGCGTGCCTGGAAGATGCCGGGCAGCGGCTGCGGGTGTGGCCGGTGCGCTTGAATGGCGGGGCGGTGGAACTGGCGCTGGCCTGACATGCTTGCATCGCCATTACCGGCCCTTTCGCGGGCCCGCCCGCTCCCACAGGTACTGCGCAACCCTTAGGCATTGTGCGATCCCTGTGGGAGCGGGCGTGCCCGCGAAGAGGCCGGTACAGACCACTTAAATGACCAACCCCTGCGGCTTACGCCCGGCAAACACATCCACCAGGCTGGCCACCACCATCTCACCCATGCGCGTGCGGGTCTGCACCGTGGCACTGGCGCGATGCGGCTGCAGTACAACATCCTCGCGTTCGAACAACGCTTCGGGCGCCCGTGGCTCATCGGCAAACACATCCAGCGCCGCCCCCGCGATCTCGCCGGCCTCCAGCGCCGCAATCAACGCCGGTTCATCCACCAGCTTGCCGCGCGCGATGTTGATCAGATACCCCTCGGCGCCCAATGCCTGCAGCACTTCGCGGTTGACCAGCGCCTCGCCCTTGTCGGCCGCCGCCGCCAGGATCAGCGCATCGCTGTCCTTGGCCAGCTGCACCAGATCCGCCTCGAAACCATAAGGCACCTCCAGCGCCTGCAGATCGGTGTAGCGAATCGGGCAACCGAACGCCGCCGCCCGCTGCGCCACGGCGCGGCCGACTCGGCCCATGCCGACGATGCCCACGCGCATGCCCGACACCTGGCGAGCCAGCGGCAACGGTGCCAGCGGTGTCGCGCTGGTGGCCCAATGGCCAGCGCGGACGAAGCGGTCACCCGTGCAGATGCCACGGCACACGCCGATCAGCAGGCCCATGGCGAGGTCGGCGACATCCTCGGTGAGGGCGCCGATGGTCGCCGTCACCTGGATGCCACGGTCGCGGGCATAGGCCAGGTGCACCGCGTCGGTGCCGACGCCATTGACCGCTATCACTTCGAGGTTGGGCAGGCGCGCCATCAGCGCCTGGCTGATGCCGGTGTGGCCACCGGTGATCACGCCGCGGATGTTGTCGGCATGTTGGCTGACATAGGCGTCCTTGTCGGCCTGTTCGTAGTAGCGGTGCACGGTGAACAGCTGTTCCAGGCGCTCACGGATTTGCGGGATGAGGATCGGGCTCAGTTGCAGGACTTCAGGTTTCATCGGTCACTCCATCAGGAACAGGGGTCAGCCGCGGCCAACGAAGGGCATGCTGCTGGCCATCACGGTCATGTTCAGTACGTTGGCGTCCAGCGGCAGCGCGGCGATGTAGCGCACTGCATCGGCCACATGGCGCACGTCGAGCATCGGTTCGGTGGCGATCTCGCCATTGGCCTGGCGTACACCACGGGTCATGCGCTCGGACAGTTCGGTCAGGGCGTTGCCGATGTCCACCTGGCTGCAGACGATGTTGTAGGGGCGGCCGTCCAGCGCCAGCGCCTTGGTCAGGCCCAGCACCGCGTGCTTGCTGGCGGTGTAGGGCGCGGTGAACGGGCGTGGGGTGTGCGCCGAGATCGAGCCGTTATTGATGATTCGCCCGCCTTGCGGCTGCTGGCGGCGCATCAGGCCGAAGGCGGCACGGGCGCACAGGAACACACCGTCGACGTTGGTGGCGATGACGTTGCGCCAGTTCTCCAGCGGCAGCTCGTCGACCGGTACGGCGGGCGCATTGATGCCCGCGTTGTTAAAGATCACATCGAGGCGCCCATGTACCTCTTCGATGGTGGCGAACAGCTGTGCGACGCTCTGTTCATCGCGTACGTCGGTGGGTACGGCCAGGGCTTCACCACCCGCTGCCAGCGCTTGTTCGACGACGGCTTGCAGTGGCTCGGCGCGGCGCCCGGCGAGGACCAGGCTGAAGCCGTCTTCCAGCAGGGCGAGGGCAACAGCGCGGCCGATGCCGCTACCAGCGCCGGTGACCAGGGCGATTTTCTTGTTTTGGCTCATGTGGGGCTCCAGTAGATTCAGGCGGCGTTGGCCGCTTGCCTGGCAGGGCGAGGGCCGACGCGCAGGTGCAGTTCGCCGATGCCATCGATGCCGGCGCGGATCGTGTCGCCCGGGTTCAGCGGCGCCACGCCGGGCGGGCTGC
Source organism: Pseudomonas sp. NBRC 111130 (assembly GCF_001320485.1). Lineage (NCBI taxonomy): Bacteria > Pseudomonadati > Pseudomonadota > Gammaproteobacteria > Pseudomonadales > Pseudomonadaceae > Pseudomonas > Pseudomonas sp. NBRC 111130. The sequence continues at coordinate 702 of NZ_BCBG01000072.1, read as the reverse complement.
CGGTCATGATCAGGTCGCCGGGGCGCAGCGGCAGCTGGCGCGACAGTCGGCTGATCACCTCGGCCAAGGCCCAGGTCTGCTGGCTCAGGTGGGCACGCTGACGCTCCTGGCCGTTCACCTGCAGCCACAGCGATGCGTCCAGCGGCAAGGCGCATTCGTTGGCAGGGACGATGGCGGTCATCGGTGCCGAGGCTTCGAACACCTTGGCGCCTTCCCACGGCAGGCCCTCGGCCTTGGCCTTGCGTTGGTGGTCGCGACGGGTCATGTCGAGGCCGGCGGCAAAGCCGAACACGTGTTCCAGGGCATGCTCCGGGGCAATGTCGGCGCCGCCCTTGGCGATGGCCGCGACCAGCTCGATTTCGTGGCAGAACTCATTGGTCTGGGGCGGGAAGGGCAGCTCGCCCAGCGCCTCGACCACGTTGCTCGCCGGTTTCATGAAGAACACAGGTTCTTGTGGTGCCGGGCCGTAGGACTCCGGCCAGGGGTAGTTGCGGCCCAGGCAGAACACCCGGCCGACCGGAAAGCGCGCAGCGCTGCCGCGGATCGGCAGGCTGACGATGGCCGGCGGGTTGAACAGGTAGGTCATGGATGGATCCTCCGTACTAAAGTGGCCAGCGTAAGCCAGAGGCTGGCCGGCAAAGTTGGACGAAAGCGGGGTCGGCTTGGACTATCCAAGTAACCTGTGCCGGCCCTTTCGCGGCT
>NZ_BCBG01000071.1:0-12495 GCF_001320485.1 Pseudomonas sp. NBRC 111130 | reverse complement strand
GGGCGGCGCTCGATCTACGCCCCAACGCAGTCCTCAAGCCATCCACTCTCAGCCAATCCCCCATCCCCGGCACGGCTATTGCTACAGCGCTGGCAACACACCGTTTTTATGACGGTCAGCCACGCGAGAGAGCACGATGCCCCAGGCCGCCCACTTTTCCCGAGTCCCTGATCCGCAGGGGCGTACCCCGGTCGAACAGGAGAGTCGACAGGGGCTGGATCAGGCATTCGCCCTGTTCGATCAGGTGTCTACCCAGCTCAACCAGTCCTACAGCATGCTCGAAGCCCGCGTCAGCGAGCTCAAGGGCGAGCTGGCGGTAGTCGGCCAGCAGCGCATGGCCGAGCTGAACGAGAAAGAACGCCTGGCCAACCGCCTGCAGAACCTGCTCGACCTGCTGCCGGGCGGGGTGATCGTGATCGACGACCAGGGCCTGGTGCGAGAAGCCAACCCGGCAGCCTGTCAATTGCTCGGCGAGCCCCTGGTCGGCCAGCTGTGGCGCCAGGTGATTGCCCGCAGCTTCGCCCCGCGCAAGGATGATGGCCATGAGGTCTCGCTGCGTGATGGTCGGCGCCTGTCCATTGCCACTCGCTCGCTGGACGCTGAGCCCGGCCAGCTGGTGTTGCTCAACGACCTGACTGAAACCCGTCGCCTGCAGGATCAGCTGGCGCGCCATGAGCGTCTGTCGTCGCTGGGGCGCATGGTCGCCTCGCTGGCGCATCAGATCCGTACGCCGTTGTCGGCGGCCATGCTCTATGCCAGCCATCTGGCCGACAGCGAGCGTGAACTTGCGCCTGAAACCCGCCAGCGCTTCGCCGGTAGCCTCAAGGAGCGCTTGCACGAACTGGAGCACCAGGTGCGTGACATGCTGGTGTTTGCCCGCGGCGAGCTGCCACTGGGTGATCGGGTGACCCCGAAGGGCCTGTTCCAGGCCCTGCAACAAGCGGCCCAGGCCCATGTGCAAGGGCACGCGGTGCGCTGGCAGTGCGACTGCCATCTGGGTGAGTTGCTGTGCAATCGCGACACCCTGGTAGGCGCCTTGCTCAACCTGATCGAGAACGCTTTACAGGCCAGCGACAGCCCGGCGCGGCTCAAGGTGCACCTGTTCCGTCGCCAGCACACCCTGCATTTGACTGTCAGCGATGCCGGCAGCGGTATCGATGCGCAGCTGCTGGGGCGCCTGGGTGAACCGTTCCTGACCACCAAGGCCACCGGTACCGGGCTCGGTTTGGCGGTGGTCAACGCCGTGGTGCGTGCGCACCAGGGCACGCTTGCGCTGCGTTCGAAAGTCGGGCGTGGCACCTGTGTAAAGGTGGAGCTGCCGTTGATAAGCGGGCAGGCAGCGGAGGTCGTGTGATGGCAATCAAAGTGCTGCTGGTCGAGGACGACCGCGTCTTGCGCCAGGCGCTGGGCGATACCCTGGAAATCGGCGGGTTTGCCTTCGATGCGGTCGGCAGCGCCGAAGAGGCGCTGGAGGCGGTGGCGGGCGAGGCTTACAGCCTGGTGGTCAGCGACGTGAACATGCCGGGCATGGACGGTCATCAGTTGCTGGCCAGGCTGCGACGGCAGCATCCACAGTTGCCGGTGTTGCTGATGACCGCCCACGCGGCCGTCGAACGCGCGGTGCAGGCCATGCGTGAGGGGGCTGCGGATTACCTAGTCAAGCCGTTCGAGCCCAAGGCGTTGCTGAGCCTGGTCGAGCGGCATGCCGCCGGGCGCCTGACTGCAGCCGACAGCGAGGGGCCGGTGGCGTGCGAGGCCGCCAGCCGGCAGTTGCTGGAGCTGGCAGCGCGTGTGGCCCGCAGCGACTCGACCGTGCTCATTTCCGGCGAGTCGGGCACCGGCAAGGAAGTATTGGCGCGCTACATCCATCAGCAGTCGCCGCGGGCGGCCCAGCCCTTCGTTGCGATCAACTGCGCGGCGATCCCGGACAACATGCTCGAGGCCACGCTGTTCGGCCACGAGAAAGGTGCCTTCACAGGGGCCATCGCTGCCCAGGCCGGCAAGTTCGAGCAGGCCGAGGGCGGCACCTTGCTGCTCGACGAGATTTCCGAGATGCCCCTTGGCCTGCAGGCCAAGTTGTTGCGGGTGCTGCAGGAGCGCGAGGTGGAGCGGGTCGGTGGGCGCAAGCCGATCGCCCTGAACATCCGCGTGCTGGCTACCAGCAACCGCGACATGGCGGGCGAAGTGGCGGCGGGGCGCTTCCGCGAAGACCTGTACTACCGCCTTTCGGTGTTCCCGCTGGCCTGGCAGCCACTGCGCGAGCGTGCTGGCGATATCCTGCCGCTGGCCGAGCGCTTGCTCGCTCGCCACGTGGCGAAGATGCAGCATGCGCCGGTGCGGCTGTCTGCCGGCGCGCGTGCCTGCCTGCAGGCGCATGCCTGGCCGGGCAACGTGCGCGAGCTGGACAATGCTCTACAGCGGGCGTTGATCCTGCAGCAGGGCGGGGTGATCGAGGCGGCAGATTTTTGTCTGGCAGGCGCCATTCCATTGTCGGCTGCAGGGGGCGCCGCTGAATCGCCATCGCCTGCACAGGTGGCGCTGGACTCCGGTGGCCTGGGTGACGACATGCGTCGCCATGAATTTCAGATGATCATCGACACCCTGCGCGCCGAGCGTGGGCGGCGCAAGGAAGCTGCCGAAAAACTGGGCATCAGCCCGCGTACCTTGCGCTACAAGCTGGCGCAGATGCGGGATGCCGGGCTCGATGTGGAAGCCAGCCTGTTTGGCTGAAACAGTCATTTATAGGTTTGCGGGGCGGGCTGGCACATGAGTTGCTAGTTCAGCGCTATCCGCCGCATGAGTGTCAAAAAAATGCGGCCGCCGGAGAGAGAAGGTCATGAGCCAAGGTGTTGAATTCAATCGTCTGATGTTGGACATGCGGGCCATGCAGGCCGATGCCATGTCGTTGCCCAAAGCCACTGTCGCCGCCGAACTGGCGCCTGGCCAAAGCAGCTTTGCCGACATGCTTGGCCAGGCCATCGGCAAGGTCAACCAGACCCAGCAGGCGTCGACCCAGCTCGCCAATGCCTTCGAGATCGGCAAGAGCGGCGTCGACCTGACCGACGTGATGATTGCCTCGCAGAAAGCCAGTGTGTCCATGCAGGCATTGACCCAGGTACGCAACAAGCTGGTCCAGGCGTACCAGGACATCATGCAGATGCCGGTTTGAGGGCGGAAGTAAGTCATGGCTGAAGCAGTCGTCGAAAACGCCCCCGCCAAGAGCGGTGCGCCAGGTTCCAAGCCACCGTTCCTGAACATGGCGTTCCTGGAGAACATCTCGCAGATGCCCATGCTGCGTCAGGTCGGCCTGCTGGTCGGTTTGGCAGCCAGCGTGGCGATCGGCTTCGCCGTGGTGCTGTGGTCGCAACAACCGGATTACCGGCCGCTGTACGGCAGCCTGGCTGGCATGGACACCAAGCAGGTCATGGATACCCTGGCCTCTGCAGACATCCCCTATCACGTCGAGCCCAACTCCGGTGCTCTGCTGGTCAAGGCCGACGACCTCTCCCGTGCGCGCCTGAAGCTGGCGGCTGCCGGCGTCGCGCCGAGCGATGGCACTGTCGGCTTCGAACTGCTCGACAAGGAGCAGGGGCTGGGCACCAGCCAGTTCATGGAAACCACCCGTTATCGTCGCGGCCTGGAAGGTGAACTGGCGCGAACCGTTTCCAGCCTGAACAACGTCAAGGCCGCCCGCGTGCACCTGGCGATCCCGAAAAGCTCGGTATTCGTGCGTGACGAGCGCAAGCCCAGCGCCTCGGTGCTGGTCGAGCTGTACCCGGGCCGTTCGCTGGAAGCGGGCCAGGTCATGGCTATTGTCAACCTGGTCGCTACCAGTGTGCCCGAGCTGGACAAGTCGCAAGTGACCGTAGTCGACCAGCGCGGCAACCTGCTTTCCGAGCAGTTGCAGGACACCGCACTGACCATGGCCGGCAAGCAGTTCGACTACAGCCGCCGCATGGAAGGCATGCTGACCCAGCGTGTGCACAACATCCTGCAGCCGGTGCTGGGCAATGACCGTTACAAGGCCGAAGTCTCCGCCGACCTGGACTTCAGTGCGGTCGAGTCGACCTCCGAACAGTTCAATCCGGACCAGCCGGCGCTGCGCAGCGAGCAGGCAGTCAATGAACAGCGCGCCAGCAGCCAAGGCCCGCAGGGCGTGCCGGGCGCGCTGAGCAACCAGCCGCCAGGGCCGGCGTCGGCGCCGCAAACCACCGGGGGTACAGCCGGGGCGGCCGCTGCCATCCAGCCTGGCCAGCCGCTGGTGGATGCCAACGGTCAACAGATCATGGACCCGGCCACCGGCCAGCCGATGCTGGCGCCGTACCCGTCGGACAAACGTGAGCAGACCACCAAGAACTTCGAGCTGGACCGTTCGATCAGCCACACCCGTCAGCAGCAGGGTCGCCTGACCCGCTTGTCGGTGGCGGTAGTGGTCGACGACCAGGTCAAGGTCGATGCCAATGGCGAAACCACGCGTGCGCCATGGGGTGCCGAAGACCTGGCGCGTTTCACGCGCCTGGTGCAGGACGCGGTGGGCTTCGATGCCAGCCGTGGCGACAGTGTGACCGTGATCAACGTGCCGTTCGCCGCCGACCGTGGCGAAGAGATCGCCGATATCGCGTTCTACCAGCAGCCGTGGTTCTGGGACATCGTCAAGCAGGTGCTGGGCGTGCTGTTCATCCTGGTGCTGGTGTTCGGCGTGCTGCGTCCCGTGCTCAACAACATCACTGGTGGCGGCAAGCAGGCTGCTGCGGACAGCGACATGGAACTGGGCGGGATGATCGGTCTGGATGGCGAACTGGCCAACGACCGTGTCAGCCTCGGTGGCCCGTCAAGCATTCTGTTGCCGAGCCCGACCGAGGGTTACGAAGCACAGCTCAACGCAATCAAAGGCCTGGTGGCCGAAGACCCGGGCCGTGTAGCCCAGGTCGTCAAAGAGTGGATCAACGCCGATGAGTGACAATCGAGCCATTACCGCCAAGCTGAGCCGTGTCGACAAGGCAGCCATCCTGCTGCTGTCGCTCGGTGAGACCGATGCAGCACAAGTGCTGCGACACATGGGCCCGAAGGAAGTGCAGCGGGTCGGTGTGGCGATGGCGCAGATGGGCACCGTGCACCGCGAGCAGGTCGAGCAGGTGATGAGCGAGTTCGTCGAGATCGTCGGCGACCAGACCAGCCTGGGCGTGGGCTCTGACGCCTATATCCGCAAGATGCTCAACCAGGCCCTGGGCGAGGACAAGGCCAACGGCCTGGTCGACCGCATCCTGCTCGGTGGCAACACCAGCGGCCTGGACAGCCTCAAGTGGATGGAGCCGCGTGCCGTGGCCGATGTGATCCGCTACGAGCACCCGCAAATCCAGGCCATCGTGGTCGCCTATCTCGACCCCGACCAGGCCGGTGAAGTGCTGAGCAACTTCGACCACAAGGTGCGCCTGGACATCGTCCTGCGCGTATCGTCGCTCAATACCGTGCAGCCGGCGGCGCTCAAGGAGCTGAACCAGATCCTCGAGAAGCAGTTCTCGGGCAATTCCAACGCTGCGCGCACCACCCTGGGTGGCATCAAGCGCGCCGCCGACATCATGAACTTCCTCGACAGTTCGGTGGAAGGTGCGCTGATGGACGCGATCCGCGAGATCGACAGCGACCTGTCGGAGCAGATCGAAGACCTGATGTTCGTCTTCAACAACCTGGCCGACGTCGACGACCGTGGCATCCAGGCACTGCTGCGCGAGGTCTCTTCCGACGTGCTGGTGGTGTCGCTCAAGGGCGCCGACGAGCGGGTCAAGGACAAGATCTTCAAGAACATGTCCAAGCGTGCCTCCGAGCTGCTGCGCGACGACCTCGAGGCCAAGGGCCCGGTGCGCGTGAGCGACGTGGAAACGGCGCAGAAGGAAATCCTCACCATCGCCCGCCGCATGGCCGAGGCCGGCGAGATCGTACTCGGCGGCAAGGGTGCCGAGGAAATGATCTGATCCTGCAGGCAGCATGGTTCCTCGTGGGAGCGGGCTTGCCCGCGAAGCAGGCAGCGCGGTGTATGGCACCGGCTTCGCCGGTGTTCGCGGGCAAGCCCGCTCCCACAGGGACCGTTGATGAGTAGCTGAGAACATGCCCACCAAAGAATCCCATCCCAGCGACCTGATCCGCGCCCGCGACCTCGAGGGGTTCGATGTCTGGGCGTTGCCCAGCTTCGATCCGGAGCCTGAGCCGGAGCCCGAGCCAGAGCCGGAAGTCGTCGAGGAAGAAGTCGAGGAAGTACCGCTGGAAGAAGTCCAGCCACTGACCCTCGAAGAACTCGAAGCGATCCGCCAGGAGGCCTACAACGAAGGCTTCGCCACCGGCGAGCGCGAGGGCTTCCACAGCACGCAACTGAAGGTGCGCCAGGAGGCCGAGGAAGCGCTTGCCGTCAAGCTGGCCAGCCTGGAGCAGCTGATGGGGCATTTGCTGGAGCCGATCGCCGAGCAGGACACGCAGATTGAACGCAGCATGGTGCATCTGGTTGCGCACATGGCGCGGCAGGTGATCGGCCGCGAACTGCGCAGCGACTCCAGCCAGATCACGCAAGTGCTGCGCGAGGCGCTGAAGCTGCTGCCGATGGGCGCCGACAACATTCGCATTCACCTCAACCCGCAGGACTTCGAGCAGGCCAAGGCGCTGCGCGAGCGTCATGAGGAGCGCTGGAAGCTGCTCGAGGACGAGGCTCTGCTGCCGGGCGGCTGCCGTATCGAGACCTTGCACAGCCGCATCGACGCGACCATGGAAACACGCATCGAGAAAGCCGTTGCGCAACTGTTCGACCAACTGCACGACCAGGCCCTGCACCCGGCGACACCAGACCTGTCGATCGAACTGGACGCCCGCGATGCGCCTTGACCGCACCAGCTTCGGCAAGCGCCTGGGTGGCTACGCCGAGGCGATCGGGCTGCCGGTGCAACCGGTGGTCGAAGGCCGCCTGTTGCGCATGGTCGGCCTGACCCTTGAAGCCGAAGGTTTGCGCGCTGCGGTGGGCGGGCGCTGCCTGGTGATCAACGATGACAGCTACCACCCGGTGCAGGTCGAAGCCGAGGTGATGGGCTTTGCCGGCAACAAGGTGTTCCTGATGCCGGTGGGCAGCATTGCCGGCATCGCGCCGGGTGCCCGCGTGGTGCCGCTGGACGACAGCGGCCGCCTGCCCATGGGCATGAGCATGCTCGGCCGGGTGCTCGATGGTGCCGGCCGTGCCCTCGATGGCAAGGGCGGCATGCGCGCCGAGGACTGGGTGCCGATGGACGGCCCGATCATCAACCCACTCAACCGTGACCCGATCAGCAAGCCGCTGGACGTGGGCATTCGCAGCATCAACGGCCTGCTCACCGTCGGTCGTGGCCAGCGCCTGGGCCTGTTTGCCGGTACCGGCGTGGGTAAATCGGTGTTGCTGGGCATGATGACCCGCTTCACCGAGGCGGACATCATCGTGGTCGGGCTGATTGGCGAGCGGGGGCGCGAGGTCAAGGAGTTCATCGAACACATCCTCGGCGAGGAAGGGCTCAAGCGCTCGGTGGTGGTGGCATCGCCTGCTGACGATGCGCCACTGATGCGTTTGCGTGCCGCCATGTACTGCACACGCATTGCCGAGTACTTCCGTGACAAGGGCAAGAACGTCCTGCTGCTGATGGACTCGCTGACCCGTTTCGCCCAGGCCCAGCGCGAAATTGCCCTGGCCATCGGCGAACCGCCGGCCACCCGTGGCTATCCGCCGTCGGTGTTCGCCAAGCTGCCCAAACTGGTCGAGCGTGCGGGTAACGGCGAGCCCGGCGGCGGCTCGATCACGGCGTTCTACACCGTGCTGTCCGAGGGTGACGACCAGCAGGATCCGATCGCCGACTCGGCACGGGGTGTGCTCGACGGCCACTTCGTGCTGTCCCGGCGCCTGGCCGAGGAAGGCCATTATCCGGCCATCGACATCGAGGCCTCGATCAGCCGGGTCATGCCGCAGGTGGTCGATGCCGACCACTTGCGCCAGGCCCAGAAATTCAAGCAGCTGTGGTCGCGCCTGTCGCAGAGCCGTGACCTGATCAGTGTGGGTGCCTATGTCGCCGGTGGCGATCCGGAAACCGACCTGGCCATTGCCTTGCAGCCCAAGCTGGTGGACTTCCTGCGCCAGGGCCTGGACGAGAATGTCAGCATGGGCCAGAGCCGGGACGAGCTGGGGGCGATCTTCACGCCGCCGGCCAAGGGCTGATAGCGCATGAGCCTGCCCGGTCGTGCTGCGCGTCTGGCCCCGGTGGTCGACATGGCCGAAGAGGCTGAGCGCAAGGCTGCCCAGCGGGTGGGGCACTTCCAGCAGCAGGTGGTCCAGGCCCAGGCCAAGCTGGCCGAGCTGGAATCGTTCCGCGAAGGGTACCAGGCGCAGTGGATCAATCGTGGCGGGCAGGGCGTGAATGGCAGCTGGCTGCTGAACTATCAGCGCTTCCTGGCCCAGCTGGAAACGGCCATGACCCAACAGCGGCAGAGCCTGGCCTGGCATGAGAACAACCTGAAGAATGCCCGTGGCACCTGGCAGCAAGCCTATGCCCGGGTGGAAGGGCTGCGCAAGCTGGTGCAGCGCTACATGGACGAGGCACGGCGGGCCGAAGACAAGCGTGAGCAGCGTTTGCTGGATGAGCTATCGCAGCGCTTGCCAAGGCAAGGTCATCTGTAACCTGCACCGGCCTCTTCGCGGGTGAACCCGCGAAGAGGCCGGCACAGGCTACCTTGCCACTCCGGCATCGGGCTGCTAAACCTTGAAGAGTTGCATTCGCCATCATCGAAGGGATCGCTAGCATGGCAGTCGAGACTGATTTTTCGCAGGACGAGAAAAAACTCACGATCAAGGTCAAGGGGCGCTTCGATTTTGGCAAGCATCAGGAATTCCGTGATGCCTACGAGCGCCAAGAGAACAAGCCCGATTCGGTAGTGGTCGACCTGAAGGAGGCTACCTACCTGGACAGCTCTGCGCTGGGCATGCTGCTGCTGTTGCGGGACCATGCCGGGGGTGACGATTCGGACGTGCGCGTGGTGCACGCCAACTCCGACGTGCGCAAGATCCTGGCCATTTCCAATTTCGAAAAACTGTTCGATATCAGTTGAGTGCCCAGATGCCGGCCGAGCATGCGTTGACCGTACTGGTGGCGGAGGACAGTGCGGTGGACCGCTTGTTGCTGGCGCAGATTGTGCGTCGCCAGGGCCACCGGGTGTTCACTGCGGAAAATGGCGAGCAGGCCGTGGCGCTGTTTGCCGAACAGCGTCCGCAACTGGTGTTGCTCGACGCCTTGATGCCGGTGATGGATGGTTTCGAGGCGGCGCGGCAGATCAAGACACTGGCAGGCGAGGCGCTGGTGCCGATCATCTTCCTGACCTCGCTGAGCGAAGAGGATGCCCTGGTGCGATGCCTGGAGGCCGGCGGTGACGACTTCATGGCCAAGCCCTACAGTGCGGTGATCCTCGCGGCCAAGATCCGCGCCATGGACCGCCTGCGCCGTTTGCAGGCGACCGTGCTCGAGCAGCGTGACCAGATCACCCGCCACCATCACCACTTGCTCAACGAGCAGCGGGTGGCCAAGGCGGTGTTCGACAAGGTCGCGCATTCCGGCTGCATCGCGGCGCCGAACATCCGTTACCTGCAGTCTCCCTATGCGCTGTTCAATGGTGACCTGCTGCTGGCTGCGTTTACCCCGGCCGGTGACATGCATGTGCTGCTGGGGGATTTCACCGGGCATGGCTTGCCGGCGGCAGTGGGGGCGATGCCGCTGGCGGAAGTGTTCTACGGGATGACCGCGAAGGGCTATGGCTTGGCGCAGATGCTGCGCGAGATGAATGCCAAGCTCAAGCGCATCCTGCCGGTGGACATGTTTTGCTGTGCGCTGCTGCTCAACCTGAGTGTGCAGCGCGGGGCGGTGGAAGTGTGGAATGGCGGCATGCCGGATGGCTACCGGCTGTCGGTAGACGGCGAAGTGCTCGGCAGGCTCGGGTCGCGTCATCTGCCGCTGGGCATCCTTGCGCCGGAGCGCTTCGATGACAGCACCGAAGTGCTGCCGATGGCGGCGGGGGAGCGGCTGTTGTTGCTGTCCGATGGCGTGGTCGATACCGCAGACGAGCACGAGCGCCTGTTCGGTGTCGAGCGCTTGCGCGAGGTGCTGGCCGCCAATCGTGACCCGGCGCAGTTGTTCGATGAGGTAATGCAGGCCTTGGCGCGTTTTGGCGGCAGCCCCCGGGATGACATCAGCCTGTGCGACATACGCATGTTCAGTGGCGAGGACCGGGTGCCCGCGCCGACCCTGTATTCCGACAGTGGGCGCTCCAGTCCGCTGGACTGGGCGTTGGCGTTCGAATTGCGCGGTGAAAGCCTCAAGCGATTCAACCCGGTGCCTTACCTGGTGCAGTTGTTGCAGGAGATTCATGGCCTGCGGCCGCGCACTGGCGCTTTGCACAACGTGCTCAGTGAGCTGTTCACCAATGCCCTGGAACATGGTGTATTGGGCCTGGATTCGCAGCTCAAACGGGATGTGCAAGGTTTTGCCGACTACTATGAGGAGCGCGCCCGGCGCCTGGTGACACTGGCCGACGGGTTCGTGCGTATCGACCTGAAGGTTGAACCCTCTGGGTCGGGCGGGCGTCTCACCATCGAGGTCCGCGACAGTGGCGCGGGGTTCGATGTGCAGCGTGTGCTGTCGCGTCCGTCGGTGGAGCAGGAGTTGAGTGGGCGCGGGCTACACCTGGTGCGGCGGCTTGGCAGCCATGCCGAGTGGTGCGAAGGTGGCCGCTGCGCCCGCGTGCGGTTTGATTGGTGATGTGTCTGGAGGGCCGCAGGGCGGCTCAGGCATAATCCGGCTTGATCAAGGAGTGAGCAAGTGACTGACATGCATATTGACCACAAGGTACTCAGCGACCTGCAGGAGGTCATGGAAGATGGCTACCTGCAGCTGCTGGACACCTTCCTGGAAGACTCCGAACAGCGTTTGAACCAGCTGCATGAGGCCAAGAGTGCCGATGAGCTCGGCATGGCCGCGCACAGCTTCAAGGGCAGCAGCAGCAACATGGGGGCCGTTGGCCTTTCCCGCTTGTGCCAGCAGTTGGAGGAGCGGGTCAAAGAGCGGCCGCTGTATGGCATCGAAGACCTGATCAACCGGATCGACCAGGAATACCTGGAGGTGAAAGGCTTCTATCGTGGCGAGCGTGAGCGCGTTTCGGCGAGTTGATGGAAAGTTGGCGCGACTTTTGCCTCTCAGTGTCCAGATGATATTCCAGTTTCTGGCGCGGAGACCGCTCAATGCCTGTCGCATCCAACCCTTTGTTGCAAGCCAACACCCTGAGCAAGCCGTCGAACGCGGGCTCCTCGCGGGTGGACAAGCCGCTTCAGGCGGCGGGCGGGCAAGGCGCCGGCTTCGATCAGGTCATGGCCGGGCAGGGGCGTGACAAGGCACCTGCACGCAACGACAAGGCGGCCCCGCCCGTCGCGAAGGACAAGCCTGACGTTGCCCAGGGCGGCAAGAAGGAGGCCGCCGACAAACCGGCGGTTGCCGATGACGGCAACATATTGCCAGCAGACGATGCGCCGCCTGCCACTGCCGACGCTACCGTGCCCAGTGACGTGGGGTCGCTCGATGCCAGCCTGGTGGCGGGCCAGGTGACCGACGCGCAGCCCGGCGCGCAGTTGCTGCAGGCTCAGGCTGAAGCCGTGGCGCCGGTGTTGCAGGCGGCTATCCAGCAGCCGCCCGTGGCCGAGGTTGCCAAGCCAGTGCCGGAACAGCCCGAGACCGATGCGTTTGACCCGGATGCCGACCCGTTGGCCAATCTGCCGACGTTGCGTCTGGCCCTGGAGCAGAGCGCCCAGGCCAAAGGCACGACGTCGACGCACGCTGCGGAGCCAGGCAAAACCCAGTCCGATGACAATCAGGCGGCCGTCAATCCATTGGCGACCCTGATCGACAAGGTCGAGGGCGAGGCCGGCAAGTCCGAGACCGGCGACAAGGCCTTCGGTACCTTGCTCGAAGACGGGCTCAAGGACACCAAGAGCGCCAGCAGCGACACCCGCGTCGATGACTTTGCCAATCGCCTGGCCACCCTGACCCAGGCGGTGACTGCCAAGACCGCCAATGCCGTGCCGGTCAATGCCAATCCGTTGCATCAGCCGCTGCACATGAACCAGGGTGCATGGGCCGAAGGCCTGGTCAACCGGGTCATGTACCTGTCCAGCCAGAACCTCAAGTCGGCGGATATTCAGCTGGAGCCGGCTGAGCTCGGCCGCCTCGATATTCGCGTCAATGTGGCGACTGACCAGTCCACGCAAATCACCTTTGTCAGTGGTCATGCCGGCGTACGCGATGCGCTGGACAGCCAGGTGTATCGCCTGCGCGAGCTGTTTGCCCAGCAGGGGTTGGCGCAGCCGGACGTCAACGTTGCCGACCAGTCGCGTCAGCAGCAGCAACAGGCGCAGCAGGACGGCTCGCAGCTGTCCGGGGTGGCTGCGCGCCGGGCTCA
>NZ_BCBG01000070.1:0-15468 GCF_001320485.1 Pseudomonas sp. NBRC 111130 | reverse complement strand
CAAAAATTATTGAATAAGTAGTTGATTTACTTGATCAGGCCGGTATAATGGCCGGCCTGATACAGCGTTACAGGTCAGTAGCTCAATTGGCAGAGCGACGGTCTCCAAAACCGTAGGTTGGGGGTTCGATTCCCTCCTGACCTGCCATTTCACCTCGGTGTGATGGCTTTCTTCTTACAGGATCCTCCTCGATGACCCCCAAAACTGAAGCCCAAGAATCGCGTTTTGATCTGTTCAAGTGGCTGGCTGTAGTGGCTTTGGTGGTTGTTGGTGTCGTGGGTAATCAGTATTACTCCGCCTCTCCGATCCTGTATCGCGTCCTTGCACTTCTCGCCCTGGCTGCTGTCGCAGGCTTTGTAGCTCTGCAGACTGCGAAGGGTAAGTCGTTCTTTGTGCTGGCGAAGGAAGCTCGTACCGAGATCCGTAAAGTCGTGTGGCCGACCCGCCAGGAAACCACCCAGACCACGCTGATTGTTGTGGCTGTCGTGCTGGTTATGGCACTGCTGCTGTGGGGGCTTGATTCCCTGCTCGGCTGGGCGGTCTCCCTGATCGTTGGCTAAAGGTGTCCCGTGGCTAAGCGTTGGTATGTTGTGCATGCTTACTCGGGTTACGAGAAGCATGTAATGCGCTCTCTGATCGAGCGCGTGAAGCTGGCAGGCATGGAAGACGGTTTCGGCGAGATCCTGGTCCCGACCGAAGAAGTCGTTGAAATGCGCAATGGCCAGAAGCGCAAAAGTGAGCGCAAATTCTTCCCTGGCTATGTATTGGTCCAGATGGAGATGAACGAAGGGACCTGGCACTTGGTCAAGGATACCCCTCGTGTGATGGGCTTTATCGGTGGTACTGCAGACAAACCTGCACCGATTACCGATAAAGAAGCTGAAGCTATCCTGCGTCGCGTTGCCGACGGTAGTGACAAGCCGAAGCCGAAGACGCTGTTCGAGCCGGGTGAAGTGGTTCGAGTCATTGACGGTCCGTTCGCTGACTTCAATGGTAGTGTCGAAGAGGTTAACTACGAAAAGAGTCGCCTGCAGGTCGCGGTGCTCATTTTCGGTCGCTCTACTCCGGTGGAGCTCGAGTTCAGCCAGGTCGAAAAGGTCTAGGCGGACGAAGCATCCCATACCCCGCAGCCCTGTGTGCTGCGGGGTTTTGTCGTCACTGGGATAAAACGCAAGTCATCCGGGGAGCCATTAGGCGTTTGTACCCGATTTTGGAGTAGCTCATGGCTAAGAAGATTCAGGCTTACATCAAGCTGCAAGTTAAGGCCGGCCAGGCCAACCCAAGCCCACCCGTCGGTCCAGCTCTGGGCCAACACGGTGTGAACATCATGGAGTTCTGCAAGGCCTTCAACGCCCGTACTCAGGGTCAAGAAGCCGGCCTGCCGACTCCAGTGATCATCACTGTCTACAGCGACCGTAGCTTCACCTTCGAGACCAAGAGCACCCCTGCCTCGGTTCTGCTGAAGAAAGCTGCTGGCCTGACCAGTGGTTCGGCTCGCCCGAACACCGTTAAAGTCGGTACCGTTACCCGTGCTCAGCTGGAAGATATCGCCAAGGCTAAACAGGCTGATCTGACCGCCGCTGACCTGGACGCAGCTGTACGCACCATCGCTGGCTCTGCCCGCAGCATGGGCCTGAACGTGGAGGGTGTGTAATGGCTAAGCTGACCAAGCGCCAAAAGGCAATCGCCGAGAAAATCGAAGCAGGCAAGGCCTACAACTTCGAAGAAGCTGCAACTCTGCTCGCTTCGCTGCCGGCTGCCAAGTTCGTAGAATCCTACGACATCGCCGTTAACCTCGGTGTTGACCCGCGTAAATCCGACCAGGTCGTTCGTAGCGCTACCGTGCTGCCACACGGCACTGGCAAGACCGTACGTGTTGCTGTCTTCACCCAGGGTCCAGCTGCTGAAGCCGCTCTGGCTGCCGGCGCTGACCGCGTAGGTATGGACGATCTGGCTGCCGAAATGAAAGGCGGCGACCTGAACTATGACGTCGTCATCGCATCGCCTGATGCCATGCGCGTTGTAGGTCAGCTGGGTCAGGTTCTGGGTCCTCGCGGCCTGATGCCTAACCCGAAAGTGGGTACCGTGACTCCAGACGTAGCCGGCGCAGTCAAAAACGCCAAGGCTGGTCAGGTTCGCTACCGTACCGACAAAAACGGTATCATCCACACCTCCGTTGGCAAGATCGGCTTCGAAGCTGACAAGCTGAAGGAAAACGTTGAAGCCCTGATCGCTGACCTGAAGCGTATCAAGCCGGCCTCTTCGAAAGGTATCTACGTCAAGCGCGTTACCCTGAGCACCACCATGGGCCCAGGTCTGATCATCGATCAGAGCTCGCTGAACGTGTAAGAACATGGTGGCGCGACCTGTCGCGCCACCAGCAAAAATTGGGGTCCCTGCCTGGCGGGGGCTATCCAAGACCGTAGGCGGCGCGAGCCTTAAAATCCCAGCCCACGCAGATGGTGCTCCCGATTCGTTTACCGAATCAGACACCAAAACGACATCCGGCTTCGGCCAGATGAAACGGTAAAAACCAGGAGTAAACCCGTGGCAATTAAACTCGAAGACAAGAAGGCCATCGTCGCTGAAGTCAACGAGGCTGCCAAAGTCGCTCTGTCCGCTGTCGTGGCCGATGCCCGTGGTGTGACTGTAGGCGCAATGACCGGACTCCGTAAAGAGGCCCGCGAAGCTGGCGTATACGTACGTGTCGTACGTAACACGCTGCTCAAGCGCGCTGTTGAAGGCACCGAATTCTCGATCCTCAACGACGCGTTCAAAGGCCCGACCCTGATTGCTTTCTCCAACGAACACCCGGGCGCTGCCGCTCGTCTGTTCAAAGAGTTCGCCAAGGGTCAGGACAAGTTCGAGATCAAGGCAGCTGCGTTTGACGGCAAGTTCCTTGCCGCTAACCAGATCGACGTGCTGGCGACCCTGCCAACTCGCGACGAGGCTATCGCACAGCTGATGAGCGTAATCCAAGGTGCAACCAGCAAGCTGGCTCGTACCCTGGCAGCTCTGCGCGACCAGAAAGAAGCTGCTGCTGCCTAAGGCACGCGCAACTCTTTCAAAATCATACGTTTAATTTGATGGCTGCGTAGGCTGTCACCCCAATACAGGATTTAAGTGATGTCTCTGACTAACGAGCAAATCATCGAAGCGATCGGCCAGAAAACCGTTCTGGAAATTGTTGAACTGATCAAAGCGATGGAAGAAACCTTCGGCGTTACCGCTGCTGCCGCTGTTGCCGCTGGCCCAGCTACCGCCGCTGCCGCTGTTGAAGAGCAGACCGAGTTCAACGTTGTTCTGGTTGAAGCCGGCGACAAGAAAGTGAACGTGATCAAAGCCGTTCGCGAACTGACCGGTCTGGGCCTGAAAGAAGCCAAAGAGAAAGTCGACGGCGCTCCTCAGGTTGTAGCTGAAGGCGTTTCGAAAGAAGCCGCTGAAGACGCTAAGAAGAAGCTGGAAGAAGCAGGCGCTAAAGTCGAGCTGAAGTAATTTCGACTTTGCGATGCCAGCCTGAGCGTTGAGCGAAAGGCTGATGGCTGGTGGCTTATGCCACCGGCCTTTTTCCGTTATTGGTGGCTGGTCAAGCCGGCCCCGATAACACGCTGCAAGACACCCATGTGGGTGCGCAAACCAAGGGGTTTGCACGATTTTCTGGCTGCTCCCGCCGGGAGAAGCCAAACAAGCAGGTGACCAAGCTGGGGAACGCTGATGGCTTACTCATACACTGAGAAAAAACGTATCCGCAAGGACTTTAGCAAGTTGCCGGACGTCATGGATGTGCCATATCTTCTGGCCATCCAGCTGGATTCGTATCGCGAATTCCTGCAAGCGGGAGCATCCAAGGATCAGTTCCGTGACGTCGGCCTGCACGCGGCCTTCAAGTCGGTATTCCCGATCATCAGCTACTCCGGCAATGCTGCCCTGGAGTACGTAGGCTACCGCCTGGGCGATCCCGCCTTCGATGTGAAGGAATGTGTCCTGCGTGGCGTGACCTTCGCGGTCCCACTGCGGGTCAAGGTGCGCCTGATCATCTTCGACAAGGAATCGTCGAACAAAGCGATCAAGGACATCAAAGAGCAAGAAGTCTACATGGGTGAAATCCCCCTGATGACTGAGAACGGTACCTTCGTTATCAACGGTACCGAACGAGTAATCGTTTCCCAGCTGCACCGTTCGCCTGGTGTGTTCTTCGACCACGACCGTGGCAAGACGCACAGCTCCGGCAAGCTGCTGTACTCCGCTCGCATCATCCCTTACCGCGGTTCGTGGCTGGACTTCGAGTTCGACCCGAAAGACTGCGTGTTCGTGCGTATCGACCGTCGCCGCAAACTGCCGGCCTCGGTGCTGCTGCGCGCGCTGGGCTACAGCACGGAAGAAGTACTCAACACCTTCTACACCACCAACGTGTTCCACATTTCGGGCGAGAAGCTGAGCCTGGAACTGGTACCTCAGCGTCTGCGTGGTGAAGTCGCGGTCATGGACATCCATGACGGCGCTGGCAAGGTCATTGTCGAGCAGGGCCGTCGCATCACTGCGCGTCACGTCAATCAGCTCGAGAAGGCTGGCGTCAACCAGCTGGACGTGCCGATGGAGTACGTCCTCGGTCGCACCACCGCCAAGGCCATCGTTCATCCGGCTACCGGCGAGATCCTGGCCGAGTGCAACACCGAGCTGACCACCGAGCTGCTGATCAAGATCGCCAAGGCTCAGGTTGTCCGCATCGAGACCCTTTACACCAACGACATCGATTGCGGTCCGTTCATCTCGGATACCCTGAAGATCGACACCACCAGCAACCAGCTGGAAGCCCTGGTCGAGATCTACCGCATGATGCGTCCAGGCGAGCCGCCGACCAAGGATGCTGCCGAGACCCTGTTCAACAACCTGTTCTTCAGCGCTGAGCGTTACGACCTGTCTGCCGTCGGCCGCATGAAGTTCAACCGTCGTATCGGTCGTACCGAGATCGAAGGTTCGGGCGTGCTGAGCAAAGAAGATATCGTCGAGGTTCTGAAGACCCTGGTCGATATCCGTAACGGCAAAGGCATCGTCGACGACATCGACCACCTGGGTAACCGCCGCGTTCGTTGCGTTGGCGAGATGGCCGAGAACCAGTTCCGCGTTGGCCTGGTACGTGTTGAGCGTGCGGTCAAGGAACGTCTGTCGATGGCCGAAAGCGAAGGCCTGATGCCGCAGGACCTGATCAACGCCAAGCCGGTAGCGGCGGCGGTGAAGGAGTTCTTCGGTTCCAGCCAGCTCTCGCAGTTCATGGACCAGAACAACCCGCTCTCCGAGATCACCCACAAGCGTCGTGTCTCGGCACTCGGCCCTGGTGGTCTGACCCGTGAGCGCGCCGGCTTCGAAGTCCGTGACGTACACCCGACCCACTACGGCCGCGTGTGCCCGATCGAGACCCCTGAAGGTCCGAACATCGGTCTGATCAACTCCCTGGCAGCCTATGCCCGCACCAACCAGTACGGCTTCCTGGAAAGCCCGTACCGCGTGGTGAAGGAAGGCGTGGTCAGCGACGACATCGTGTTCCTGTCGGCCATCGAAGAAGCGGATCACGTGATCGCCCAGGCTTCGGCCGCGATGAACGAGAAGAAGCAGCTGATCGATGAGCTGGTAGCGGTTCGTCACCTGAACGAATTCACCGTCAAGGCGCCGGAAGACGTCACCCTGATGGACGTTTCGCCGAAGCAGGTTGTTTCGGTTGCCGCGTCGCTGATTCCGTTCCTCGAGCACGACGACGCCAACCGTGCGTTGATGGGTTCGAACATGCAGCGTCAGGCTGTACCAACCCTGCGTGCTGACAAGCCGCTGGTAGGTACCGGCATGGAGCGCAACGTTGCCCGTGACTCCGGTGTCTGCGTGGTTGCTCGCCGCGGTGGTGTGATCGACTCGGTCGACGCCAGCCGTATCGTCGTTCGTGTTGCTGACGACGAAGTCGAGACCGGTGAAGCAGGTGTGGATATCTACAACCTGACCAAGTACACCCGTTCGAACCAGAACACCTGCATCAACCAGCGTCCGCTGGTGAGCAAAGGTGACAAGGTCCAGCGTGGCGACATCATGGCTGACGGCCCGTCCACCGACATGGGTGAACTGGCGCTGGGCCAGAACATGCGCATCGCGTTCATGGCGTGGAACGGCTTCAACTTCGAAGACTCCATCTGCCTGTCCGAGCGTGTGGTCCAGGAAGACCGCTTCACCACCATCCACATCCAGGAACTCACCTGTGTGGCGCGTGACACCAAGCTTGGCCCAGAGGAAATCACTGCGGACATCCCGAACGTGGGTGAAGCCGCTCTGAACAAGCTGGACGAAGCCGGTATCGTCTACGTGGGTGCCGAAGTCGGCGCTGGCGACATCCTGGTTGGCAAGGTCACGCCTAAGGGCGAAACCCAGCTGACGCCGGAAGAAAAACTGCTGCGCGCCATCTTCGGTGAAAAGGCCAGCGACGTTAAGGACACCTCCCTGCGTGTGCCGACCGGCACCAAGGGTACCGTCATCGACGTACAGGTCTTCACCCGTGATGGCGTGGAGCGCGACAGCCGCGCCCTGTCCATCGAGAAGATGCAGCTGGACGAGATCCGCAAGGACCTCAACGAAGAGTTCCGCATCGTCGAAGGTGCAACCTTCGAGCGTCTGCGTGCTGCCCTGAACGGCCAAGTGGTCGACGGTGGTGCGGGCCTGAAGAAAGGCACCGTGATCACTGACGAAGTCCTGGACGGTCTGGAGCACGGCCAGTGGTTCAAACTGCGCATGGCCGAAGATGCACTGAACGAGCAGCTGGAAAAGGCTCAGCAGTACATCGTCGACCGCCGCCGTCTGCTGGACGACAAGTTCGAAGACAAGAAGCGCAAGCTGCAGCAGGGCGATGACCTGGCTCCAGGCGTACTGAAGATCGTCAAGGTCTACCTGGCAATCCGCCGTCGCATCCAGCCGGGTGACAAGATGGCCGGTCGTCACGGTAACAAGGGTGTCGTCTCGGTGATCATGCCGGTAGAAGACATGCCGCACGACGCCAACGGTACTCCGGTTGACGTGGTACTGAACCCACTGGGTGTACCTTCGCGTATGAACGTCGGTCAGATCCTTGAAACCCACCTGGGCCTCGCGGCCAAAGGCCTGGGCGAGAAGATCGACCGCATGATCGAAGAGCAGCGTAAAGCCGCTGAACTGCGCACCTTCCTCACCGAGATCTACAACGAGATCGGTGGTCGTCAGGAGAACCTGGACGAGTTCACCGACGAAGAGATCATCGCCCTGGCGAACAACCTGAAGAAAGGTGTGCCAATGGCTACTCCGGTCTTCGACGGTGCCAAGGAGCGTGAGATCAAGGCCATGCTGAAACTGGCAGACCTGCCAGAAAGCGGCCAGATGGTGCTGTTCGACGGCCGTACCGGCAACAAGTTCGAGCGTCCTGTGACCGTTGGTTACATGTACATGCTCAAGCTGAACCACTTGGTGGACGACAAGATGCACGCGCGTTCCACTGGTTCCTACAGCCTGGTTACCCAGCAGCCGCTGGGTGGTAAGGCGCAGTTCGGTGGTCAGCGTTTCGGGGAGATGGAAGTGTGGGCGCTGGAAGCATACGGCGCGGCATACACCCTGCAAGAAATGCTCACAGTGAAGTCGGACGACGTGAACGGCCGTACCAAGATGTACAAGAACATCGTGGATGGCGATCACCGTATGGAGCCGGGCATGCCCGAGTCCTTCAACGTGTTGATCAAAGAGATCCGTTCGCTCGGTATCGATATCGATCTGGAAACCGAATAACACGTGACGCGAAGGGGAGTGGGGCAGGTAATGCCCGCTCCCTGCTCCGCCAGGAGGAAAGGCCTTGAAAGACCTACTGAATTTGCTGAAAAACCAGGGTCAAGTCGAAGAGTTCGACGCCATCCGCATCGGTCTGGCGTCGCCTGAAATGATCCGTTCGTGGTCGTTCGGTGAAGTTAAGAAGCCGGAAACCATCAACTACCGTACGTTCAAGCCTGAGCGTGACGGCCTGTTCTGCGCCAAGATCTTTGGCCCAGTCAAGGACTACGAGTGCCTGTGCGGCAAGTACAAGCGCCTCAAGCACCGTGGCGTGATCTGCGAGAAGTGCGGCGTTGAAGTTGCCCTGGCCAAGGTTCGTCGTGAGCGCATGGCGCACATCGAACTGGCCTCGCCGGTTGCCCACATCTGGTTCCTGAAGTCGCTGCCGTCCCGTATCGGCCTGCTGATGGACATGACCCTGCGTGACATCGAGCGCGTGCTCTACTTCGAGAGCTACGTCGTGATCGACCCAGGCATGACCACCCTCGAGAAGGGTCAGCTGCTGAACGACGAGCAGTACTTCGAAGCGCTGGAAGAGTTCGGTGACGACTTCGACGCCCGCATGGGTGCCGAGGCTGTCCGCGAGCTGCTGCACGCCATCGACCTGGAGCACGAGATTGGCCGCCTGCGCGAAGAGATTCCGCAGACCAACTCGGAAACCAAGATCAAGAAGCTGTCCAAGCGCCTGAAGCTGATGGAAGCTTTCCAGGGCTCGGGCAACCTGCCTGAGTGGATGGTCCTGACCGTACTGCCAGTACTGCCGCCGGACCTGCGTCCGCTGGTACCGCTGGATGGCGGCCGCTTCGCGACCTCCGACCTGAACGACCTGTATCGTCGGGTGATCAACCGTAACAACCGTCTGAAGCGCCTGCTCGATCTGTCGGCGCCAGACATCATCGTGCGCAACGAAAAGCGCATGCTGCAGGAAGCGGTCGACGCCCTGCTGGACAACGGCCGTCGCGGTCGCGCCATCACTGGCTCGAACAAGCGTCCGCTGAAGTCCCTGGCCGACATGATCAAAGGTAAGCAAGGTCGCTTCCGTCAGAACTTGCTCGGTAAGCGTGTGGACTACTCCGGCCGTTCGGTAATTACCGTAGGCCCGACCCTGCGTCTGCACCAGTGCGGTCTGCCGAAGAAGATGGCGCTCGAGCTGTTCAAGCCGTTCATTTTCGGCAAGCTGGAAATGCGTGGTCTGGCGACCACCATCAAGGCTGCCAAGAAGATGGTCGAGCGCGAGCTGCCAGAGGTATGGGACGTTCTCGCCGAAGTGATTCGCGAACACCCCGTGCTGCTCAACCGTGCACCGACCCTGCACCGTCTGGGTATCCAGGCATTCGAACCGGTACTGATCGAAGGTAAGGCCATCCAGCTGCACCCGCTGGTCTGCGCCGCGTACAACGCCGACTTCGACGGTGACCAGATGGCCGTTCACGTGCCGCTGACGCTGGAAGCCCAGCTCGAAGCGCGCGCGCTGATGATGTCGACCAACAACATCCTGTCGCCAGCCAACGGTGAGCCAATCATCGTTCCGTCGCAGGACGTTGTACTGGGTCTGTACTACATGACCCGTGAAGCCATCAACGCCAAGGGCGAAGGTCGCGTATTCGCCGACCTGCAGGAAGTCGACCGCGTGTTCCGCGCCGGCGAAGCTGCCCTGCACGCGAAAATCAAGGTTCGTATCAACGAAACCGTGAGAGAGCGTGACGGTTCGGTGGTCAAGAATACCCGCATCGTCGACACCACCGTCGGCCGTGCGCTGCTGTTCCAGGTTGTTCCGGCAGGCCTGCCGTACGACGTGGTCAACCAGCCGATGAAAAAGAAGGCGATCTCCAAGCTGATCAACCAGTGCTACCGCGTGGTGGGTCTGAAAGAGACCGTTATCTTCGCTGACCAGCTGATGTACACCGGTTTCGCCTACTCGACCATTTCCGGCGTTTCCATCGGTGTTAACGACTTCGTTATCCCGGACGAGAAAGCCCGCATCATCGGTAACGCTACCGACGAAGTGAAGGAAATCGAGAGCCAGTACGCCTCCGGCCTGGTAACCCAGGGCGAGAAATACAACAAGGTCATCGACTTGTGGTCGAAGGCGAACGACGAAGTGTCCAAGGCGATGATGGCCAACCTCTCGAAAGAGAAGGTCATCGATCGCGATGGCAACGAAGTCGACCAAGAGTCTTTCAACTCGATGTACATGATGGCTGACTCGGGTGCGCGGGGTTCCGCAGCCCAGATCCGTCAGCTGGCTGGTATGCGTGGCCTGATGGCCAAGCCGGACGGCTCGATCATCGAGACGCCGATCACCGCGAACTTCCGTGAAGGTCTGAGCGTACTCCAGTACTTCATCTCGACCCACGGTGCTCGTAAGGGTCTGGCGGATACCGCACTGAAGACTGCGAACTCCGGTTACCTGACTCGTCGTCTGGTAGATGTTGCACAAGACTTGGTCGTGACCGAGATCGACTGCGGCACCGACCAGGGCCTGCTGATGACCCCGCACATTGAAGGCGGCGACGTTGTAGAGCCGCTGGGTGAGCGTGTACTGGGCCGTGTCATCGCCCGTGACGTGTTCAAGCCAGGCACCGAGGACGTCATCGTTCCGGCCGGTACCCTGGTCGACGAGCAGTGGGTCGAGTTCATCGAGCTGAACAGCATCGACGAAGTAGTCGTGCGTTCGCCGATCAACTGCGAAACCCGTTTCGGTATCTGCGCCAAGTGCTACGGTCGTGACCTGGCTCGTGGTCACCAGGTGAACATCGGTGAAGCTGTCGGCGTTATCGCTGCACAGTCGATCGGTGAGCCGGGTACCCAGCTGACCATGCGTACGTTCCACATCGGTGGTGCTGCAAGCCGTACCTCGGCTGCCGACAGCGTCCAGGTGAAGAATGGCGGTATGGTTCGCCTGCACAACCTGAAACAGGTTGAGCGTGCCGACGGTAACCTGGTTGCCGTATCGCGTTCCGGCGAGCTGGCCATTGCCGACGAATTCGGTCGTGAGCGTGAGCGCTACAAGCTGCCTTACGGTGCGGTGATTTCGGTCAAGGAAGGTGACAAGGTCGAAGCTGGCGCCATCGTCGCCAAGTGGGACCCGCACACCCACCCGATCGTTACCGAACTGAAAGGTACCGTGACCTTCGTGGGCATGGAAGAAAACATCACCATCAAGCGTCAGACGGATGAGCTGACCGGCTTGACCAACATTGAAGTGATGGACGTCAAGGATCGCCCTGCCGCAGGCAAGGAAATCCGTCCGGCAATCAAGATGGTCGACGCCGCTGGCAAGGACCTGTACCTGCCAGGTACCGACGTACCTGCCCAGTACTTCCTGCCGGCCAACGCCCTCGTGGGTGTGGCTGACGGTGCCCAGATCGGTGTTGGTGACGTTATCGCGCGTATTCCGCAAGAAACGTCGAAGACCCGTGACATCACCGGTGGTCTGCCACGCGTTGCCGACCTGTTCGAAGCGCGCCGTCCGAAGGAAGCCTCGATTCTGGCTGAAGTCAGCGGCACCATCGCGTTCGGTAAGGAGACCAAGGGCAAGCGTCGTCTGGTCATCACTCCGACCGACGGCAGCGAGCCGTATGAAGAGCTGATTCCGAAGTGGCGCCACCTGAACGTCTTCGAAGGCGAACAGGTAAACCGCGGCGAAGTTATCTCCGACGGCCCGAGCGATCCGCACGACATCCTGCGTCTGCTGGGTGTGAGCGCGCTGGCCAAATACATCGTCAACGAGATCCAGGACGTTTACCGTCTGCAGGGCGTTAAGATCAACGACAAGCACATCGAGACCATCCTGCGTCAGATGCTGCGCAAGGTCGAGATCGCCGAGTCGGGTGACTCCAGCTTCATCAAGGGCGACCAGATGGAGCTGACCCAGGTGCTGATGGAAAACGAGCGCCTGGCAGCGGAAGACAAGTTCGTCTCCAAATACACCCGCGTGCTGCTGGGTATCACCAAGGCCTCGCTGTCGACCGAATCGTTCATCTCCGCGGCTTCCTTCCAGGAAACCACCCGCGTACTGACCGAAGCGGCTGTAACCGGGAAGCGTGACTACCTGCGCGGCCTGAAAGAGAACGTGGTCGTGGGTCGTCTGATCCCGGCTGGTACTGGTCTGGCCTACCACAGCGAGCGCAAGCGCCGCCGTGATGCCGACAAACCGCTGCGTGTGAGCGCCAGTGAGGTGGAAGCCGCACTGACCGAAGCGCTGAACTCCAGCGGTAACTAAGTACAGGGCAGGGCCCCGGCAAACCTCGAACGACCATCGCTGACATGAAATGTTGCCGATGATCGGGCGAGGAGGGCCGGGGCCTCGTCTTGACTGGGTGCAAGATCCTCCGTAGACTTTTGTACCCTTAAATTTGGTGAGGCTCCGTCTCGCCAATTTTTGGCTTTCTTGCAAGACAATAGAGTCGCAAGACAATCAGTGGAGCTAGTAGATGGCAACTATCAACCAGCTGGTACGTCAGCCGCGTAAGCGTTCGGTCGAGAAGTCCGACGTTCCTGCGCTGCAGAACTGCCCGCAGCGTCGTGGCGTGTGCACCCGCGTGTACACCACCACGCCGAAAAAACCTAACTCGGCACTGCGTAAAGTATGCCGTGTGCGTCTGACCAACGGTTTCGAGGTTTCCTCGTACATCGGTGGTGAAGGCCACAACCTGCAAGAGCACAGCGTCGTCCTGATCCGTGGCGGCCGTGTAAAAGACTTGCCAGGTGTTCGTTACCACACCGTTCGCGGCTCTCTGGATACTTCGGGCGTTAAAGGCCGTAACCAGGGTCGTTCGAAATACGGTACCAAGCGTCCGAAGTAATCGGCCGTTTGCAGACATCCATTTTTTTGAGTCGATAAGAGTAAGGTCGGGCAGGGGTCGAAGACCCGCGTCCCGGGCTAACCTGAAGACCGTTTGAGGGCTTATCATGCCAAGACGTCGTGTAGCAGCAAAACGTGAGATCCTTGACGATCCGAAGTACGGATCCCAGATCCTCGCCAAGTTCATGAACCACGTGATGGAAAGCGGCAAGAAGGCCGTAGCCGAGCGCATCGTTTACGGTGCCCTGGATACCGTCAAAGCACGCAAGAACAGCGACCCCCTGGAAATCTTCGAGAAAGCTCTCGACGCCATCGCTCCGCTGGTCGAAGTAAAGTCCCGTCGTGTCGGCGGTGCCACTTACCAGGTTCCGGTTGAAGTTCGTCCATCCCGTCGTAACGCTCTGGCAATGCGCTGGCTCGTAGACTACGCCCGCAAGCGCGGCGAGAAGTCGATGGCTCTGCGTCTGGCCGGTGAGCTGCTGGATGCTGCCGAAGGCAAGGGTGCTGCGGTCAAGAAGCGTGAAGACGTGCACCGTATGGCTGAAGCCAACAAAGCGTTCTCGCACTACCGCTTCTAATTCAAGCATCAATTATTTTGCGAGGGCTTTATGGCTCGTACTACAGCAATTAACCGCTACCGTAACATCGGTATCTGCGCCCACGTTGACGCGGGCAAGACTACCACTACCGAGCGGATCCTGTTCTACACAGGTCTGAGCCACAAGATGGGCGAGGTGCATGACGGCGCCGCGACCACCGACTGGATGGTGCAGGAGCAGGAGCGCGGTATCACCATTACCTCCGCTGCCGTTACCACCTTCTGGAAAGGTTCCCGTGGTCAGTACGACAACTACCGCGTAAACGTCATCGATACCCCCGGTCACGTTGACTTCACCATTGAAGTTGAGCGTTCGCTGCGTGTACTCGACGGCGCGGTCGTTGTGTTCTGCGGTACTTCCGGCGTTGAGCCGCAGTCCGAAACCGTATGGCGTCAGGCCAACAAGTACGGCGTTCCACGTGTTGTCTACGTGAACAAGATGGACCGTGCCGGTGCCAACTTCCTGCGCGTTGTCGGCCAGATCAAGAACCGCCTGGGCCACACCCCGGTTCCGATCCAGCTGGCTATCGGTGCAGAAGACGATTTCCAGGGTCAGGTCGACCTGATCAAGATGAAAGCCATCTACTGGAACGAAGACGACAAGGGTACTACCTACCGTGAGGAAGAAATTCCTGCGGATCTGGTCGACCTGGCTAACGAATGGCGCAACAACATGGTTGAAGCCGCCGCCGAAGCCAGCGAAGAGCTGATGAACAAGTACCTTGAAGAAGGTGAGCTGACCGTCGAAGAAATCAAGGCAGGCCTGCGCGCGCGCACCCTGGCCAGCGAGATCGTTCCGGCTGTCTGCGGTTCGTCGTTCAAGAACAAGGGCGTTCCCCTGGTTCTCGACGCCGTCATCGACTTCCTGCCTGCTCCGACCGAGATTCCTGCGATCAAGGGTATCCACCCTGATCTGGCCGAAGTGCCGAAGGATGAAGTCACTCCTGAGCAGTACGACGAGCGTCACGCCAGCGATGACGAGCCGTTCTCGGCTCTGGCATTCAAGATTGCCACCGACCCGTTCGTTGGTACTCTGACCTTCGTCCGCGTTTACTCGGGCTTCCTGACCTCTGGTGACTCCGTCGTCAACTCGGTCAAGGGCAAGAAAGAGCGCGTTGGTCGTATGGTGCAGATGCACGCCAACCAGCGTGAAGAAATCAAGGAAGTACGTGCAGGCGACATCGCTGCTCTGATCGGCATGAAGGACGTCACCACCGGTGACACCCTGTGCAATGCCGACAAGCCGATCATCCTCGAGCGTATGGACTTCCCTGAGCCGGTAATTTCGCTCTCCGTAGAGCCGAAAACCAAGGCTGACCAGGAGAAGATGGGTATCGCTCTGGGCAAACTGGCCCAGGAAGACCCGTCGTTCCGCGTCAAGACCGACGAAGAAACCGGCCAGACCATCATCTCCGGTATGGGCGAGCTGCACCTGGACATCCTCGTTGACCGCATGAAGCGCGAGTTCAACGTCGAAGCCAACATTGGCAAGCCGCAGGTTTCGTACCGCGAGAAGATCACCAAGTCCAACGTCGAAATCGAAGGCAAATTCGTTCGTCAGTCGGGCGGCCGTGGTCAGTTCGGTCACTGCTGGATCCGTTTCTCGGAGCCGGATCAGGACGACAAGGGCAACATCACCGAAGGTCTGGTGTTCGCCAACGAAGTCGTTGGTGGTGTGATTCCTAAGGAATACATCCCTGCGATCCAGAAGGGTATCGAAGAGCAGATGAAAAACGGCGTTGTTGCCGGTTATCCTCTGATCGGCCTGAAGGCCGCGGTATTCGATGGTTCGTACCACGACGTCGACTCCAACGAAATGGCGTTCAAGATCGCTGCTTCGATGGCAACCAAGCAACTGGCCCAGAAGGGCGGTGGCGTGGTTCTCGAGCCGATCATGAAGGTCGAAGTTGTAACCCCGGAAGACTACCTGGGTGACGTGATGGGTGACCTGAACCGTCGTCGTGGTCTGGTACAGGGTATGGATGAGTCGGTCTCTGGCCGCGTCGTCCGCGCTGAAGTTCCGCTCGGAGAGATGTTCGGTTACGCGACCGACGTTCGTTCCATGTCTCAGGGTCGCGCAAGCTACTCCATGGAATTCTCCAAATACGCCGAAGCTCCGTCGAACATCGTCGAAGCACTCGTTAAAAAACAAGGCTAATCCCCTTTAGGCAAGAGGTTCACTGTCGTGGCTAAAGAAAAATTTGATCGTTCCCTTCCCCACGTTAACGTCGGCACC
>NZ_BCBG01000069.1:0-17455 GCF_001320485.1 Pseudomonas sp. NBRC 111130 | reverse complement strand
TTGATGCTATCCATGTGGGAGCGGGCTTGCCCGCGAATGCTCTAGCGCCGAACCAGCAGGACGCCACTTTCCATGTGGTGCGTATACGGGAACTGGTCGAACAACGCACAACGCTCGATGCGGTGTGTGTCGTGCAACTGGGCAATGTTCGCCGCCAGGGTCTCGGGGTTGCACGAGATGTACAGGATTCGCTCGAAACGCCGGGTCAGCTCGCAAGTGTCCGGGTCCATCCCTGCACGGGGCGGGTCGACGAACACGGTGCCGAACTCATAGCTCTTCAGGTCGATCCCTTCCAGCCGGCGGAACGGCCGTACTTCGTTCAGTGCCTGGGTCAGCTCTTCCGCCGACAGGCGCACCAGCCGCACGTTATCCACAGCGTTTTCAGCGAGGTTGCTCAGCGCGGCATTGACTGAAGTCTTGCTGATCTCGGTGGCCAGCACCTGGCGCACGCGGGTGGCCAGCGGCAGGGTAAAGTTGCCGTTGCCGCAATACAGCTCCAGCAAGTCGTCTTCACGTTGGCCGATGGCCTCGAACGCCCAGCTCAGCATCTTCTGGTTCACCGCGCCGTTGGGCTGGGTGAACGCGCCTTCCGGCTGGCGGTAGCTGAAAACGCGACCGGTAACATCAAGTTTTTCCACCGCATAGTCGCGGCCAATCACCAGGCGTTTGCCCTTCGAACGGCCGATCACGCTCACGCCGAGGTCTTCGGCCAACTGCCGGGCAGCTACTTCCCAGACCTCGTCCAGCGGGCGGTGGTAGCACAGCGTGACCATGGCATCGCCGGCCAGCGTGGTGAGGAACTCTACCTGGAACAAGCGATTGCCCAGTGCCTCGCTGGCCTGCCAGGCGGCCTTCAGGCGCGGCATCAGCTCATTGATGCGCTGGCTGGCGATGGGGAAGTCGTCGATCAGGATCGCCTTGTGCTTGTCGCCAGGGGCGAACATCGCATAGTGGCGCTGGCCATCTTCGCGCCACAGGCGGAACTCGGCGCGCAGGCGGTAGTGCTCGCGCGGCGAGTCGAAAACGGCCGGTTCCGGCGCGCCGAAGGGCGCCAGCAGCTCGCGCAGGCGGGCAACTTTGCCCTCGAGCTGGGTGGCGTAGGCGGAGGGGTCGAAGACAGCACTCATGCGTTGAACCAGCCCAGCTTGATGACGAACAGGATGGAAAGGATCACCAGGGCCGGGTTCAGGTCGCGGTGGCGGCCGGAGATCAGCTTGACGGCGGTCCAGGAAATGAAACCGAAGGCGATGCCGTTGGCGATCGAGTAGGTCAGTGGCATGGCCAGGGCGGTCACGACCACGGGGGCGGCCTCGGTGATGTCGTCCCAATTGATTTCTGCCAGGCCCGAAGCCATCAGCACGGCGACGAACAACAGCGCCGGTGCCGTGGCGAAGGCCGGTACGCTACCGGCCAGCGGCGCGAAGAACAGCGCCAGCAGGAACAGGATGGCGACGACGATGGCAGTCAGGCCGGTGCGGCCTCCGGCGCTCACGCCAGCGGCGGATTCGATGTAGCTGGTGGTGGTCGAGGTGCCCAGCAGGGAACCTGCCATGGCGGCGGTGCTGTCGGCGATCAGGGCACGGCCCATCTTTGGCATGTGGCCGTCCTTGCCCATCAGGCCGGCGCGCTTGGCCACGCCGATCAGCGTGCCCGAGTTGTCGAACAGGTCGACGAACAGGAAGGCGAAGATCACGCTGACCAGGCCCACGTCGAGGGCGCCTTTGATGTCCAGCTGGAGGAAGGTCGGCGCCAGCGATGGCGGCATCGAGACCACGCCACCGAACGGTGTCACACCCATCAGGATCGAAGCGATGGTCACGGCCAGGATGCCGATCAGCACTGCGCCACGAACCTTCAGCGACTCGAGGCCGACGATCAGGAAGAAGCCCAGGGTAGCGAGGATAGGCGCTGGCTGCTTGAGGTCACCCAGGCCAACCAGGGTCGCTGGGTTATCAACGACGATGCCGGCATTGTGCAGGGCGATGAACGCCAGGAACAGGCCGATACCGGCAGCAATCGCAGAACGCAACGGCAGTGGAATGCTGTTCACGATCCATTCGCGGATACGGAAGATCGACAGCAGGAAGAACATCACCGCCGAGAGGAACACCGCGCCGAGTGCCACCTGCCAGGTGTGGCCCATGTGCAGGACCACCGTGTAGGTGAAGAACGCGTTCAGGCCCATGCCCGGCGCCAGGGCGATCGGGTAGTTGGCAATCAGGCCCATGGTGGTCGAGCCGATGGCGGCCGCCAGGCAGGTGGCGACGAAGATTGCGCCCTTG
The DNA here is from genome assembly GCF_001320485.1 of Pseudomonas sp. NBRC 111130. Taxonomy (NCBI): domain Bacteria; kingdom Pseudomonadati; phylum Pseudomonadota; class Gammaproteobacteria; order Pseudomonadales; family Pseudomonadaceae; genus Pseudomonas; species Pseudomonas sp. NBRC 111130. The sequence goes on along the minus strand of NZ_BCBG01000069.1, from coordinate 15,173 downwards.
TCCATGCCGGTCTCACCGAGGATGCTCGGGTTGACGAACAGGATGTAGGCCATGGCCAGGAAGGTAGTGACGCCCGCAAGAATCTCGGTGCGCACATTGGTGTCGTGTGCTTTTAGTTGAAACAGCCTTTCCAGCATGCCCGCTCCCCAGGGCGCCCTCGCGCCGTGAATGTATCGACCCCATCAGCAAAGCACAGACCGAAGCCGATGCCGTGGTTTTGTGTGGGGAGGAAAAAAGCCGCGCATCATACCAGCATGCTCGGCGGGGGCCTATGGCCGTTGGGGAATGGGTAATACTTAGCCTGTGCCGGCCTCTTCGTGGGTAAACCCGCTCCCACAGGTACGGCGCTGCTCTCGAAACCCCTGTGGGAGCGGGTTTACCCGCGAAGAGGCCGGCACAGGCGAAAGATCAACCGTTGTGCAAACGGTCCCGCTTGGCCAGTGTGGGGAACAGTTTTATCCACACCCCGGTCACCACCAGCGTGCCCACGCCGCCCAGCACCACCGCCGGCACCGTGCCGAACCAGTGCGCCGTCACCCCGGACTCGAACTCGCCGAGCTGGTTCGAGGCACCGATGAACAAGCCGTTCACCGCGCTCACCCGCCCGCGCATCTCGTCCGGCGTCTCCAGCTGCACGAAGGCGCCGCGGATCACCATGCTGATCATGTCCGCCGCGCCCAGCACCACCAGCACCGCCAGCGAGAACCAGAACGAGGTCGAGAGGCCAAAGGCGATGGTTGCCACACCGAACAGCCCGACTGCGGTGAACATGGTGCGGCCGACTTTGCGCTCGACCGGGAACCGCGCCAGCCACAGCGACATCAACAGAGCCCCGACTGCAGGTGCGGAACGCAGCAGGCCCAGGCCCCACGGGCCGGTGAGCAGGATGTCCTTGGCAAATACCGGCAGCAGCGCGGTGGCGCCACCCAGCAGCACGGCGAACAGGTCCAGCGAAATGGCCCCGAGAATGTCCGGCCGGCTGCGGATGAAGCGGATCCCGGCCATCAGCGATTCAATACTTGCGCGGCCGCGCTGGGGCACTTGCTGGCGCGAGTCGAGGCTGAGCATGAGCAGGCAGGCGACGGCATACAGGGCAACGGTCGGGCCGTACACCCAGATGCTGCCGAACGCGTACAGGAAGCCGCCCACGGCAGGAGCGACGATGGTAGCCGCCTGGGTTGCCGAGGCGGAGGCGGCTACCGCTCGCGGGAACAGCCCTGGCGGCACGACGTTGGGGAGCAGCGCCTGGGTCGCCGGCATCTCGAATGAGCGGGTGGCACCGAGCAGGAAGGCCAGGGCGAAGATCAGTTCGCGGCTGACATTGTCGGTGGCACTGCCCACGGCCAGCGCCAGGGCGATAAGCCCCTGCAAGGTCTGGCACAGCGCCGCCACCTTGCGCCGGTCATAGCGGTCGGCAACATGCCCGGTATGCAGCATGAACAGCACCCGGGGCGCGAATTCGACCAGGCCGACCAGGCCCAGGTCGAGTACATTGCCGGTCAGCTGGTAGAGGTGCCAGCCAATGGCCACGGTGAGCATCTGGAAGCCACTGGCGGTGAACACCCGGGCCAGCCAGAAGGCGATGAAAGGGCGGTGATGACGCAACAACTGCGGTGCGGAATCGGACATCGGGAACCTGTTGGTCTCGGCGCAGTAGAGGGGCTCGCAGCGTATCATCTGTTTGTAACAACCGGTTACTGTTTGCCGTGATCGGCACTTTTTCATGCCTCGCGAAAGGGGGTGGGGCAACCGGTCACGCGGCAAACAACCGCACGGCCCAGCGGGCCATTCGGGACTATGCTTTTTAACAGTCGTTGATCTGGATCAATCGTTGCTTTTGCAACAGATGGGCAACGAACGGGCAACGAATTGGCCTTCGGGCCGGAATCCCTGCGATCGAACAGAACAATTCCAAGATGCCGCACTCGACTACCGTGGGGGCAGTGGGCGACGGGGCCACAAGCCCAGACGCCGGATTATCTGAAGAGGAAGCACCATGTTCGGAATAGAGGCCTTAGAGCTCGCCCGAATGCAGTTTGCCTTTACCGTGTCGTTCCACATCCTGTTCCCGGCCATCACCATTGGCCTGGCGAGCTACCTGGCGGTTCTCGAAGGCCTCTGGCTGCGGACCGACAAGCAGGTCTACCGTGATCTCTATCACTTCTGGTCGAAGATCTTCGCCGTCAACTTCGGCATGGGCGTGGTCTCCGGGTTGGTCATGGCCTACCAGTTCGGCACCAACTGGAGCCGCTTCTCGGAATTCGCAGGTTCAGTCACCGGCCCCTTGTTGACGTATGAAGTGCTGACGGCATTCTTCCTCGAGGCGGGCTTCCTCGGCGTCATGCTGTTCGGCTGGAACCGGGTCGGGCGCGGCTTGCATTTCTTTTCCACGTGCATGGTGGCGCTGGGCACGCTGGTGTCGACCTTCTGGATCCTTGCCTCGAACAGTTGGATGCACACCCCGCAGGGCCACGCGATCGTTGATGGCAGGGTGGTGCCGATGGACTGGTTCGCGATTGTATTCAACCCATCATTCCCCTTCCGCCTGATGCACATGGCCACTGCTGCTTTCGTCGCCACGGCCTTTTTCGTCGGCGCCTCGGCGGCCTGGCACCTGCTGCGCGGGCGGGACAACCCTGCCGTGCGCAAGATGCTGTCGATGGCCATGTGGATGGCCCTGATCGTCGCGCCGGTGCAGGCGGTGATCGGCGACTTCCATGGTCTGAACACGCTGAAGCATCAGCCGGTCAAGATTGCAGCCATCGAGGGCCACTGGGAAAACCAACCGGGTGAGCCGACCCCGCTGATCCTGTTCGGCATTCCCGACATGAAGGCCGAAACCACCCATTTCAAGATCGAGATCCCGGTGCTCGGCAGTCTGATTCTCACCCATAGCCTGGACAAGCAAGTCCCTGCCATGAAGGAATTCCCTGCCGAGGACAGGCCCAATTCGACCATTATCTTCTGGTCGTTCAGGGTCATGGTCGCCATGGGTCTGTTGATGATTGCCGCAGGGCTTTGGAGCCTGCTGTTGCGCAGGGGGGGCAAGCTCTACAGCTCACGCCCGTTCCTGCATTTCGTGATGTGGATGGGGCCCTCCGGACTGCTGGCCATCCTGGCAGGCTGGATCACCACTGAGGTCGGGCGCCAGCCGTGGGTGGTCTACGGCCTGATGCGCACTGCCGACGGTGTCTCCAACCACAGCTACGCCCAGCTCGGGTTTACCTTGATCGCGTTCGTGGTGGTGTATTTCGCGCTGTTCGGTACAGGCTTCGCCTACATGATGCGTTTGGTCCGCAAAGGGCCTCATACCGGCGAAGGCGATGATCAGCGGCCGGGTGGCCCAGGCCAGAAACGTACCCCGGCACGGCCATTGTCGGCCGCCGACGAGGGCAGCGATGCCGTCTCCGCCAACCTGAGCAAGGGGAACTGAGCCATGGGTATCGACCTTTCGCTGATCTGGGCTGTGATCATCATCTTTGGCGTCATGATGTACGTGGTGATGGACGGCTTCGATCTGGGGATCGGCATGCTTTTTCCCTTCGTCAAGGGCGAGCGTGACCGTGATGTGATGATGAATACCGTTGCCCCCGTGTGGGACGGCAACGAAACCTGGCTGGTGTTGGGCGGTGCCGGTTTGTTCGGGGCGTTCCCGATGGCCTATGCAGTGGTGCTCGAGGCGCTGTACTTGCCACTGATCCTGATGCTGATCGGCTTGATCTTCCGCGGTGTGGCGTTCGAGTTTCGCTTCAAGGCGACGGCCGAGAAGCGTCATATCTGGGACAAGGCGTTCATCGGCGGCTCGCTGGTCGCGACGTTCTTCCAGGGCGTGGCCTTGGGGGCCTTCCTCGAAGGCTTCAAGGTGGTCGACCGGCATTTCGCCGGTGGCACCCTCGACTGGCTGACACCGTTCAGCCTGTTCTGCGGCCTTGGCCTGATCGTCGCCTACACCCTGCTGGGCTGTACCTGGCTGATCATGAAGACCGAGGGCGGCCTGCAAACGCGAATGCATGACCTCGCACGGCCTTTGGCGCTGGTGCTGCTGGCGGTGATCGGCATCGTCAGCCTGTGGACCCCGATCGCGTATCCACAGATTGCCGACCGCTGGTTCAGCATGCCCAACCTGTTCTGGTTCATGCCGGTGCCGTTGCTGGTGCTGGTGACCTTCTACGGCCTGCTCAAGGCGGTGGCGCGCGATGCTCACTACACGCCATTCCTGCTGACCCTGGTTTTGATCTTCCTGGGTTACAGCGGGCTGGGCATCAGCCTGTGGCCGAACATCATCCCGCCGTCGATCTCGATCTGGGACGCCGCCGCGCCACCGCAGAGCCAAGGTTTCATGCTGGTGGGCACGCTGTTCATCCTGCCGTTCATCCTCATGTATACCTTCTGGAGCTACTACGTGTTCCGCGGCAAGGTAACCCATGAAGACGGCTATCACTAGGAGGATCCCATGATGAACGGTAAACATGGCCTGGAAGACAAGAAGCCGCTGTGGCAGCGACTTGGCTGGCTGCTGCTGATCTGGGCGATGAGCGTGGCTGCGCTGGGCGTGGCCGCCTGGGTGATGCGGCTGTTCATGGGGGCCGCAGGCCTGACCACCCATTGAGTGCAGGGGGGGCGCGACAGCCGCCCCCTGCTTTTATTTACGCGCCTTGAGGACCACGAACTTCGGTGTTGCAGCGACTTGCTCGACGCCGCGGAACAGCCGCGCCAGCTTGCTGTGATAGCCCAGATGGCGATTGCCGACGATGTACAGCGCGCCCCCGACCACCAGCGCCTCGCGCGCCTGCTGGAACATGCGCCAGGCGAGGAAGTCACCGACCACCTGCTGCTGGTGGAAGGGTGGGTTGCACAGCACGACATCCAGCGATTGTTTTTCAACGCCCGCCAGGCCGTCCCCCGGCATGACCGTGACTGGCCGTTCACCCAAAGCGGCCTGCCAGTTCTCCAGCGCCGACTGCACTGCCATGTACGACTCATCGACCAGGGTGTACTGCGCATCAGGGTTTGCCAGCGCGCTGGCAATCGCCAGCACGCCGTTACCGCAGCCCAGGTCGGCTACGCGGGCGTTGCCCAGGCCACGGGGCAGGTGGGGCAGGAAGGCGCGGGTGCCGATGTCCAGGCCCTCGCGGCAGAACACATTGGCATGGTTGAGCAGTTCCAGTGCTGGTTTGTCGAGCGTGTAGCGGGTCGGGTAGGGCGACCTCGCGGCCGGACGCTCGGCGACCGTGGCGGTCAACAGGCGCGCCTTTTTCTGTGCCAGCGAAGCCTGTACCGGGCCGATGTACTTTTCCAACAGGTCACCGGCCGCCCGCGGCAGGTGCTTGATCATGGCTCCGGCAATCACCTGGGCGCCGGGTGCCAGGTGGCCTTGCAGGCGGATCAGTTGTTCTTCAAGCAGTGCGAGGGTTTTCGGCACGCGCACCAGTACGCGGTCGAACGGGCCTTGCCAGTGCTCGCTGGCCGGCACGAAGGGCACGCTGTCGAACGCCTTGCCATTGCGCGCCAGGTTTTTCTCCAAGGCCATGTGCGCCAGGTGCGAGTCGCCGCTGCTGATCACCTGCAGATGGTCGACCAGGCTGGCCGCCAGGGCGCCGAAGCTGTCGTTGAGCACCAGTACCCGGCTGCCAGCGTCCAGGCCTTGGGCATGCAACTGCTCGAGCAGGTATTCATCAGCGGCATCGAAGGCCTGCAACGGGTCGTTAGCCTGGTCCGGCTGGCGGATCAGGTCGAGTTCGGCGAAGGGGGTGGTCAACAGGGGCATGGCATCTGGCTCGGGTACGGATCTGCCGATGGCGGTTCGCCACGGGCTTTGGCACGCGATTCTACAGGGCTTTGTCCGAGGCCGCAGGCCCGGCTACTGGTCGATCAGGCCGCGCATCATGGCGATGGCGATGGCACCGGACTTGTTGGCAGCGTTGGTCTTGGTGATGATGCTACGAATATGGAAGTTCACCGTGCTCTGCGACAGTGACAGGATGCAGGCCACGTCGGCTGCTGTCTTGCCAGCGGCTGACCATTTGAGCACTTCGATTTCCCGGTCGCTCATTTTGAGCGGGGTGCTGAGCCGGGCCAGGTGATATTCACTGACGATCGCGTGCAGGGTGTGACACAGCCACTGCACTTTGCCGGCTTTGTCATAAAGCTCGGTGATGGCTACAGCATTGCTCGGCCTGCACACGCTGACCTGGCTCTCATTGTGCTGCAGGTCATGCAGGGACTGCGTCCAGCCATGACGCAGGCCGTGCGCACAGGCCTGTTCACGGTATTCGGGTACTTCCTTGTACAGCTCATCGGTCCACAATACCGGCATGGTCGAGCTATGGCTTCGGGTTGCCGCAGCGTCCTGTTTGTAGAATTCATCACGCTGGTAGCGCTCTATCCACGCCTCTGGATAGTTGCTGTACAGGTACAGCCTTGGCGATTGGGCAGCCAGTTGAATGCGCACTTTCAACCCTAGAAACGCCATATCCAAGTCTTGCGCCAGGTGCACTGCGAGGTCGAACACTTTTTGTGGCGTGCTCTCGCTGATCAGTCGATGAAGATGCTCATGATTCCATTGAGGCATCTGTCTCACTCCCTCGGCGGTTACCGTTCAAACCGTTCCATGACGGGATGATTGTAGGAAAAGGCCGACTGTTATGTTGGGTTTTTTTGTTATAGAGGCCGCTTTTTTCATGTAGCGACGCGGTCGTCTTGTTGTGCCCCTACTTTCCGGCGGTTTTTATCCAGGCCGCTTTGCGCGACACTGGGCGCACGCCTTACACGGAGCCCGTCATGACCGCCAGTGCCGAGAAATTTACCCGCCAGACCCTGCTCGATGTCCAGCCGCTGACGCCGAACCTGTTCAGCCTGCGGGTGACGCGCGATCCAGGGTTTCGCTTCCGGGCTGGCCAGTTTGCCCGGCTGGGCGTAGCCAAGGCCGATGGCAGCGTGGTCTGGCGTGCCTATTCGATGGTCAGTGCCCCCCATGACGAATACCTCGACTTCTTTTCAATCGTGGTGCCGGGTGGCGAATTCACCAGTGAACTGAGCCGCCTGGGCCAGGGCGATACCTTGTTGATCGACCGTCAGGCGTTCGGTTTCCTGACCCTGGATCGCTTCGTCGGTGGCCGAGACCTGTGGCTGCTGGCGACCGGCACCGGCATCGCACCCTTCATGTCGATCCTGCAGGACTTTGAAGCCTGGGAGCGTTTCGACAACATCAAGCTGGTGTACTCGGTGCGCGAGGCGAGAGAGCTGGCTTATGTAGATGCCATCGCCGGTTTGGAGCAGCGCGATTACCTGGCCGAATACGCTGGCAAGCTGCAGTTCATTCCGGTGGTGACCCGTGAGCTGCATCCCGGGGCTTTGAATGCGCGCATCACCACGCTGATCGAGAATGGCGAGCTGGAGAAGGCGGCGGGGCTGGAATTGTCGCCCGAGCATTCGCGGATCATGCTGTGTGGCAACCCGGAAATGATCGACGAGACACGCAAGGTGCTCAAGGCGCGTGACCTGCAACTGAGCCTGAGCAAGCGGCCGGGGCAGGTGGCGGTGGAAAACTACTGGTGATGCAAAGGGGCCGCAATGCGGCCCCAGCCATTTCAGGGCAACCGATTCTGGTTCTGTGCCTTGAGCAGGTCACGAATCTCGGTCAGCAGGGTTTCCTGCGGGGTGGGTACTGGCGGCGCGGTCGGTGCCACGGCCTCTTCGCGTTTGAGGCGGTTGATCGCCTTCACACCCATGAAGATGGCGAAGGCGACGATGAGGAAGTCGATCACCGTCTGGATGAACTTGCCGTAGGCCAGCACCACCGCCGGTACATCACCTTCGGCAGCTTTCAGGGTGATGGCCAGGTCGCTGAAGTCGACGCCCCCGATCAACAGTCCCAGTGGCGGCATGACCACATCACCGACGAAGGACGAGACGATCTTGCCGAAGGCCGCGCCGATGATGATACCGACCGCCATGTCGACGACATTGCCTTTGACCGCGAAGGCCTTGAACTCACTGATCATGCCCATGTTTGGTTCCTTGTAACAAATGGTGAGGTTAACGCAGTGTAAGCCACTAAAACGCTTCATGCGTTGGCTTCAGGGGTAGTGACTGCGGTTAGAACGTTTAGTTTTGTCGCATCTCGAACGGTTCGAGACACGTCGGCCTCGGCTATCATGGCGGTTTTTTCCAGGAGACCCTGCCCATGGCCAAGGCCAAGCGCTTGTATGGCTGCACCGAGTGCGGCGCGACCTTCCCCAAATGGGCCGGCCAGTGCGCCGACTGCGGGGCCTGGAACACCCTGGTCGAAACCATGATCGAAAGCGGCGGCGCGGCGGCCCCCAGCGGGCGCGCTGGCTGGACCGGGCAGCAGGCGCAGATCAAGACCCTGGCCGAAGTCAGCGTCGAAGAGATCCCACGCTTCACCACCAGCAGCACCGAACTCGATCGCGTGCTCGGCGGTGGCCTGGTCGATGGTTCGGTGGTGCTGATTGGCGGTGACCCCGGGATAGGCAAGTCGACCATCCTGCTGCAGACGTTATGCAACATCGCCGTTGGCATGCCCGCGTTGTACGTCACCGGTGAAGAGTCGCAGCAACAGGTGGCCATGCGCTCGCGGCGCCTGGGCCTGCCCCAGGACCAGCTCAAGGTGATGACCGAAACCTGCATCGAAACCATCATCGCCACCGCCCGGGTGGAAAAACCCCGGGTCATGGTGATCGACTCGATCCAGACCATCTTCACCGAGCAGTTGCAGTCCGCCCCTGGCGGCGTGGCCCAGGTGCGCGAGAGCACGGCGTTGCTGGTGCGCTATGCCAAGCAGAGCGGTACGGCGATCTTCCTGGTGGGCCATGTCACCAAGGAAGGCTCGCTGGCCGGGCCTCGGGTGTTGGAGCACATGGTCGATACCGTGCTGTATTTCGAGGGTGAGTCCGACGGCCGTCTGCGCCTGTTGCGGGCCGTGAAGAACCGCTTCGGCGCGGTCAACGAACTGGGCGTGTTCGGCATGACCGACCGTGGCCTGAAAGAAGTGTCCAACCCGTCGGCAATCTTCCTCAACCGTACCCAGGAAGAAGTGCCCGGCAGCGTGGTGATGGCTACCTGGGAAGGTACCCGGCCAATGCTGGTCGAGGTGCAGGCGCTGGTCGATGACAGCCACCTGGCCAACCCACGGCGGGTCACCCTGGGCCTGGATCAGAACCGCCTGGCCATGCTGCTGGCTGTACTGCATCGGCATGGGGGTATTCCCACCCACGACCAGGACGTGTTCCTCAACGTGGTCGGTGGGGTGAAAGTGCTGGAAACGGCTTCCGACCTGGCGTTACTGGCAGCGGTGATGTCCAGCCTGCGCAACCGGCCGTTGGCCCATGGGCTGCTGGTGTTTGGCGAGATCGGTTTGTCGGGCGAGGTGCGGCCAGTGCCCAGTGGGCAGGAGCGCTTGAAAGAAGCGGCCAAGCATGGCTTCAAGCGTGCCATCGTGCCCAAGGGCAATGCGCCGAAGGAGCCGCCTGCGGGGTTGCAGGTGATTGCCGTGACCCGCCTGGAGCAGGCCCTGGATGCCTTGTTCGAGTAATATTTAACCTGTACCGGCCTCTTCGCGGGCACGCCCGCTCCCACAAGAAACCGCGTATCCCTGTGGGAGCGGGCGTGCCCGCGAAGAGGCCGGTACAGGAAAATGAAAAAGGGGAGCCGACGATGCGCATCGGCTCCCCCCACGGCACCACTCAGTCAGTGGTCAATGTTCGGCAACCGCACTGCGCCTGGGCGCCTGGTTACCGTGCTCGTCCAGCTCCATTACCGGCACTTCGTTGCCCTCGGCATCGAACAGCTTGCCATCCTTGAAGTAGTCACCGTCACGCAGGCATGAGATGTCCGAGTACTGGATGGTGCGCTCGTAGGCTGCGGCGAATACCGACTGGTTCTCCGAGTTGCCCGTCTGGAAGTGGTTGAACAGCAGGTTCAGCAGGATGGCCATGATTGCCGCCGAGCTGATGCCCGAGTGGAAGATGGTCTCGAACCAGTTCGGGAAGTTGTGGTAGAAGGTCGGCGCAGCGATCGGGATCATGCCGAAGCCCAGCGAGGCCGCGACGATGATCAGGTTGACGTTGTTCTTGTAGTTGACCTTCGACAGCGTGCGGATGCCGCTGGCGGCCACCGTGCCGAACAGCACGATGCCCGCGCCACCCAGCACCGGTGTCGGTACGGCGGCAATCACCCGGCCCATCACCGGCAGCAGGCCGAGCACCACCAGGATCACGCCACCGGTGGCAACCACGTAGCGGCTCTTGACCCCGGTCACGGCCACCAGGCCGACGTTCTGGGCAAACGCGCTTTGGGTGAAGGAGCCAAAGATCGGCGCCAGGATGCTCGATGCCATGTCGGCGCGCAGGCCGTTGCCCAGGCGCTTGGAGTCGACCTTGGTGTCGATGATTTCACCCACGGCGAGGATGTCGGCCGAGGTTTCCACCAGGGTCACCATGATCACGATGCACATCGACAGGATCGCGGCGATGTGGAATTCCGGCATGCCGAAGTGGAACGGGGTGGGGAAGGCGAACATCGGGCCTTCGCTGACCTTGCTGAAGTCGGTCATGCCCAGCGCCCAGGCGATCAGCGTGCCAACCACCATGGCCAGCAGGATCGACAGCCGCGAAATGGTTGCGCTGCCGAGTTTGCTCAATACCAGGACAATGGCGAAGGTCAATGCCGCCAGGCTGATGTTGGCGACGCTGCCGAACTCTGGCGATGCACTGTTACCTCCCATCACCCAGCGCGCGGCAACCGGCATCAAGGTCAGGCCAATGGTGGTGATGACGATGCCGGTCACCAGCGGCGGGAAGAACTTGGTGATGCGTGAGAACACCGGGGTGATCAGGAAACCGATCACCGAAGCCGCCATGACCGCGCCGAGCACACCCGGCAGGCCACCACCGCCCTCACTGCTGAGGATGGCGCCCATGGTCGCCACGCCGGCGAATGAAACGCCCTGTACCAGCGGCAGCTGGCAACCGAAGAATGGGATACCTAGCGTTTGCAGCAGGGTCGCCAGGCCACCGGCAAACAGCGAAGCGGCGATCAGCATGCCGATTTCGGCACCGTTGAGGCCGGCTGCCTGACCCAGGATCAGGGGTACCGCGACGATCCCGCCATACATGGTCAACACATGCTGCAGACCATAAGCCAGGTTGGCACCCAGCCCGAGGTTTTCGTCCTCGGGGCGCTGGGCGGGAGACGTGCTAGGGGACGTAGTCATGGAGCAGGCTCTCTGTTTATTGTTGTGCCGCTACTGTAGACATTTCCTACAAAGTATTGCTACATGAATTGTATACAATATTTTGATCGGAGCGCGAACAGCGGGCCTTGCAATGTGTGCAAAACCTCAATGCAGAAGGCGTACCAAGTTCTTCAATGCGGTGCTAGAGGGGTGTGTACAAAGCACTGCTACCCAGGCAGAAAGCTGTCTGGGTAGACAAGAAACGGAAGGTGGGAAGGCTGTTAGTCAGCTAACAGATTCTATTCTTCGATCAGTTCGCGCAGCTCACGCATCATTTCGGTGCCGTCGGCGAGGTTCAATTCCACAAGACGGTGCAAATGGCTCATCGACTCGACGTCGATGTACAGGCAGACGAAGCCCAGACGGGTGGCTTCTTCGTGGCGCAGTTCGACTTGCATCTGCACACGGACATCGCGATCGAGGTGGATGATGGCATCGAAATCCTGGGTCAGGTCAGCGTCCCAGGGCAAGGGGCGTTCGATCAGCAGGCCCTTGAGCGACAGGTCCAGCAGCTTCACCGGCCAGCGGCGGTCGCCCTGGCGCAGTTCGGTGGGGGCGTCGAAATCGATACGCTGGAAACGGCGACGGTCGTCGGCAGAAGTGGTCATGGCAGGCCCCTCGTCAGATGCACTGACTATAGACCAGCCATGGCCACTCCTGTCGATCTGACCTGCCGGGGATCACGAGCCGAAGAAGTTCAGGTCGACCACTTGGTAGAAGGCCTTGTCAGTCTCGGCAATTTCCCATACCCCGAGCAGTACATGATATCCCTGGCGCTCAGGCAACTGCAGGGTATGAATGGTAGGTTGTGCGGGCCACATTTCTTCGTCGGGGAAGCTCCAGTATGGCTTCCGTTCATTGAGGAATGTGGCAAGCGGCTCAGGCTCGAACTGGGCGCGCGCAAGCGGCGCCTTGGGGTCCCAGCCCTCTTTGGTGATGAAATAGTTGAAGCGGCGATACTTGTGGCGTGCACTGAAACTCCAGACAAAATCGAAGGCCTTGCCGCTGGTCACATCATGCTTGTCCCAGTCGACATCTGTCCGGTCCAGGTAAGTGGCGGCCGGCCTCTCGCCACTGGCGATCTTGCCATCGACGGGGGGTGGGATATTGCGGACATCATCCGGGGCGTAGGGGTCGGCCAGTTTTCCGTCCGTCTCCGGGAAGAACTTGCCACTTTCGATCCCATATTGGAGGTTACCTTCGATAAGGCCTCGCTCTTCTGCGAAGCACGCCCGTGACTTTGGCTTTGTAATCGCACCGTGGAGGGGGGTGATTGGGCCAGAGTTCTGGTTACCGCCTGATTTATCCGATGGCATGGTGGTCATTCTCCGTTCACGAAGGGTGAGGACGCAAAGTTTCAGCACCCGTCGATTCGAAACCGTGTGTCCATTCAGAGCCAATCCGAGTGCCTGGTCATTAGATGCGCACGTAATGTGCTCAACAACTGGCAAAAATGTCAGGTTGGTTCAGTTGACGGTTATCGGCTGAACGTGGCCGCGTGGGGAAAGGTACCGGGGCTCTAGCGCGGGCGGTTGCTTGTAGCAGCAAGCTCAATTCGGGATGGTAAACACTCCAAGCAAGCCCTAGACTCAAAGGGCTGTCTATTCCAACCACTTAGCTGGAAGCATGCCATGAACAACAATAACAGCCTGCTACGCCACATCCCGTGGCTGGCGCTGGCGGTCATAGGGGCCTGCGCGCTGGGTGTCGTCGCCCTGCGTCGCGGCGAGGCGATCAATGCCTTGTGGATCGTGGTCGCCGCGGTGGCCATCTACCTGGTCGCCTACCGTTACTACAGCCTGTTCATCGCCACCAAGGTGATGCAACTCGACCCTCGCCGAGCCACCCCCGCGGTACTCAACAACGACGGTCTGGACTACGTTCCGACCAACAAACACATCCTCTTCGGTCACCACTTCGCTGCCATCGCTGGTGCCGGCCCGCTGGTTGGCCCGGTACTCGCCGCGCAGATGGGCTACCTGCCCGGCACGCTGTGGCTGATCGCCGGCGTGGTGCTGGCCGGTGCAGTGCAGGACTTCATGGTCCTGTTCCTCTCCACTCGCCGCAACGGTCGCTCGCTGGGCGACATGGTGCGCGAGGAGATGGGCCGCATCCCGGGTACCATCGCCCTGTTCGGCTGCTTCCTGATCATGATCATCATCCTCGCGGTGCTGGCGCTGATCGTGGTCAAGGCCCTGGCCGAGAGCCCATGGGGCATGTTCACGGTGATGGCAACCATCCCGATCGCGATGTTCATGGGCGTGTACATGCGCTACATCCGCCCGGGCCGCATCGGCGAGATCTCGGTGGTTGGCGTGGTGCTGCTGCTGGCGTCGATCTGGCTGGGGGGCCAGATTGCTGCCGATCCAGTCTGGGGCCCGGCGTTCACCTTCACTGGCGTGCAGATCACCTGGATGCTGGTTGGCTACGGCTTCGTTGCCGCTGTGCTGCCGGTATGGCTGGTACTGGCGCCGCGTGACTACCTGTCGACCTTCCTCAAGATCGGTACCATCATTGCCCTGGCGATCGGTATCCTGGTGACCATGCCCGAGCTGAAAATGCCGGCGCTGACCCAGTTCACCGACGGCACCGGCCCGGTGTGGAAGGGCACCCTGTTCCCGTTCCTGTTCATTACGATTGCCTGCGGTGCGGTGTCTGGCTTCCACGCGCTGATTTCCTCGGGGACCACGCCGAAGCTGCTGGACAACGAAGCCAACGCCCGTTACATCGGCTACGGCGGCATGCTGATGGAATCGTTCGTCGCCATCATGGCCATGGTTGCCGCCTCGGTGATCGAGCCGGGCGTGTACTTCGCCATGAACAGCCCGGCCGCGGTGGTTGGCGCCGACGCAGTTTCGGTGGCGCAAACGGTCAGCAGCTGGGGCTTCCTGATTACCCCTGAGCAGCTCGAAGCGGTAGCCCGCGACATCGGCGAGCACACCGTACTGGCCCGTGCCGGTGGTGCACCGACCCTGGCGGTGGGCATCGCGCAGATCCTGCACCAGGTGTTGCCGGGTGAAAACACCATGGCCTTCTGGTACCACTTCGCGATCCTGTTCGAGGCGCTGTTCATCCTTACCGCGGTGGACGCGGGTACCCGTGCCGGTCGCTTCATGCTGCAAGACCTGCTGGGCAGCTTCGTGCCGGCGCTCAAACGCACCGAGTCGTGGACTGCCAACCTGATCGGCACCGCCGGCTGCGTGGCGCTGTGGGGTTACCTGCTGTACCAGGGCGTGATCGACCCACTGGGCGGCATCAACACCCTTTGGCCGCTGTTCGGTATTTCCAACCAGATGCTGGCCGGGATCGCCTTGATGCTTGGCACCGTGGTGCTGATCAAGATGAAGCGCGAACGCTATATCTGGGTCACTCTGGTGCCGGCTGCCTGGCTGCTGATCTGCACCACTGCGGCGGGCCTGATCAAGCTGTTCGACCCGAACCCGGCGGTCGGCTTCCTGGCCCTGGCCAAGAAGTACAGCACGGCGCTGGACGCTGGCCAGGTATTGGCTCCCGCCAAGAACATCGACCAGATGCAGCACGTGATCTTCAACGCCTATACCAACGCCGGCCTGACCATTCTGTTCCTGCTGGTGGTGTTCAGCGTGCTGTTCTTCGCCCTCAAGGTCGGCTACGCCGCCCTCGGCCGCAAAGAACGCACCGACAAGGAAACCCCGTTCCAGGCCCTGCCTGACGCTTGAGAGGACCGCAGTGATGTTCAACGACTTGGGTCGACTGGGTAAGTACCTGGGGCAGGCAGCCCGCCTGATGGTCGGCATGCCCGACTACGACAACTACGTCGAGCACATGCGCAACAAGCACCCGGACAAACCGGTGATGACCTACGAGGCGTTCTTCCGCGAACGCCAGGAAGCACGTTACGGTGGCAAGTCCGGGCCCAAGTGCTGTTGAGTCCAAGGCC
>NZ_BCBG01000068.1:0-17529 GCF_001320485.1 Pseudomonas sp. NBRC 111130 | reverse complement strand
GCCGAACAGACCAATCTGCTGGCTTTGAACGCCGCCATCGAGGCTGCCCGTGCCGGTGAACAGGGCCGTGGATTTGCCGTGGTCGCGGATGAGGTGCGTGGGCTGGCCGCGCGCACGCGTCAGGCAACCGATGAGATTTCCGGGATGATCACCAGCATCCAGCAGCAGACCGGGCACGCCATCCATACCCTGGAGCAGGGTAACCTGCTGATGCAGGAAGGGCTGGCGCGCAACGACAAGGTCGCCGAAGCGCTGGCGCGGATCGATGAGCAGAGCCGTACCGCGGGTGAGCAGTTTGCCGTGATCAGCACGGCGACTCAGGAGCAGAGCAGCACGGCCACCGTGCTTAGCCGCAACCTGCAGAGCATTGCCCAGGCCAACAGCGAGCAGCGCGATGTGGCCAATGAGCTGGCCTTGACCGCGCGCGAGCTGGAAGGGTTGGCGGCGCAACTGCGTCAGGAAGTGGACCGCTTCCGCTGAACCGCAGGGGGCCGCTGTGCGGCCCTTTCGCGACACAAGGCCGCTCCTACAGGAACGCGCGTTGCTTTTGTAGGAGCGGCCTTGTGTCGCGAAAGGGGCGCAAAGCGCCCCCGGCAAGCCTGAGGCTTACAGTGAACCCAGGTTCAGCGCTTGGGCGCAGGCCTGCAGCGAGCGCCTCTCGCTCTGCGCATACAGCGCCAGTTCATCCTGCACCTGCAGCCCCAGCGCCGCTTCGAAAGCCTCGCGATTGGCATTGCTGCCATACTCGGCCTGGCCCTCATCCCCCAGGTTCGACTGGAAGATCCCCGCCGCACTCACCGGCAGGAAGTCCTCGTACACCAGTGCCTCGTAGTGGACATGGCCGGCCGCGATCAGACCTTCCAGGGTGGTCGGGCGATCCGCCTGCTCCCGCGCGGCCAGGCCCTGCTCGGTCGCAAAGTAGCGGAAATAAGCCAGCCCCTGCTCACGCATCTGCGCCAGGTCATCCGGGAATGCAGCGAAGCTTTCCTGCAACAGCGCCATGTAGCGCTCGGCATTGGCCTCGGCTGGCGCTCCTCCCAAGGCGGCGCGGGTGGCATCGAGCAGCGTGTCGTACAGCTGGCGGCCCTTCGGCGTCAGTGCCGCGCCGCGCTGTTCGATTTCGCCGAAACGTGCGGTGTGGCTACCCTGGTGGTCGCTGAATGCAACCTTCTCCTGCAGCGCCTTGAAGCTGGTCTGGCGCAGCAGGATCGGGTGGCGGCGAGTGGGTGGCCCTTCGACCACGGCTTTCGGCGGGATGCCCTTGGCCGGCATGCCGGCCTGGATCGCGTCGATGTCCAGGGTGCGTGGGGTCAGGTGGTTGATGTGCGGGCCTTTGAAGGCCACCACGTCGGCAATCAGGCGGTGCTGGTCATGCAACTGCTGATACTGCGCGGCCGTGACCGTGGCGTCCTGGTGCCAGCGGAAGGTGTGCAAGGCTTCACGAACGAACTCGCCGGCATCGGTCTCGTTCAGGCCGCCATCGCGCTCGCATCGGGCAATCAGTTCCAGTACCCGGGGGGTGAATATCTGACGCTTGGCCAGGATGCCCTGAGCCAGTTCGCGCAGCGGCAGGTTGTCGATCAGCTCCAGGCGCAGCAGCGAGGTGAACACGCGGAACGGGCTGACATGCAGCGACTGCTCATGCACAGCGCGGAACGCGGTGGAGTGCACCGGCACGCCAGCTGAGCTGAGGTCGTAATAGCCGACCGGCGCCATGCCCATCACTGCGAACAGCCGGGCGATGGTGGCCAGCTCTTCGGCGGTTCCGACGCGGATGGCGCCGTGGCGCTCATGGTCCAGGCGTTCGATCTCGCCGGTCCAGCGCAAGGCCTCGGCCAGCTTGGGCCGCTCGGCCAAGACCCGCTGGTTGATTTCGCTCACCAGCTCCAGCAGCGTGCCGTACAGCGGCACTTCCTGTTTGTACATGAGTGACATGGCGGCAGAGAACTGCGCGCGGATGCTGTCGGGGCTGACGAAATCGTGGGCGGGCATCGCTAGCTTCCTGGTTAGGTTCGGACGCTTACATGAAAGCTGGGAATGCACTTGGCTCACAAGCGAAAAAAAGTGAGTCAGTCATTCCATTAGCGATCGATCTTAGTGCCATGGGGCTGCTTTGCAGCCCTTTCGCGACACAAGGCCGCTCCTACAGGGATCGCGTCGCTTTTGTAGGAGCGGCCTTGTGTCGCGAAAGGGCCGCAAAGCGGCCCCGGCAATCTCAAGCCTGGAGCTGCTCGCGAATCCATTCCACCAAGGCCCGCACCTTCGGCACTTCAGCCGCATGCTCGGCATAGGCCAGGTAATGCTTGCCGGCACTGCGCATCGCATGATTCCACGGAATGACCAAGCTCCCCTCAGCCAGCTCTTTGGCCACCAGGTATTGCGGCACCAACGCTACCCCGCACCCGGCCTGCGCCGCACTCAGCGCCATATAGAACGTATCGAAGCGCGGCCCGTGGTAGGCGCTGACGCTGTGCAACCCCAGCTCCAGGAACCATTCATGCCAGGCCTCGGGCCGCGACGTACTCTGCAACAGCACCAGGTCGGCCAGTTCACCGGCATCGCTCAATGCACGGCCGCCCAGCAGCTCCGGCGCGCACACCGGCACCACCTGTTCACCGAACAGCTCCACGCAAGTGGCCCCCGGCCAAGTGCCCTGGCCATAGAAGAACACCACATCCGCCGAGCCCTGCAGCAAGGCAAACGGTTCCATCTCGTTGCGGATGTCGAGGTGGATGTTCGCGTGCCGTTTGCCGAAGCCTTTGAGGTGCGGGATCAGCCAGCGCACGCCAAAACTGGGTTGAGTGGCTACTTTCAATATCTCGGTCTGCTCGCCGTAGGTGAGCACGTAGCGGCTGGACATGTCGACCTGGGTAAGGATCTTGTTGACCTCGGCCAGGTACAGGCTGCCCGCAGGCGTGAGTTGCAGGCGCCTGCGGATACGCAGGAACAAGTGGTGGCGCAGCATCTCTTCGAGCTGCGCCACCTGCTTGCTGACCGCGCTCTGGGTCAGGTGCAGCTCTTCGGCGGCGCGGGTAAAGCTCAGGTGACGGGCTGCAGCTTCGAAGCACTGCAGGGCGGTCATGGAGGGCACCAGGCGTTTGGACATAGCGTTCTCTGCGGCTCAAATCATTACCTGACGGAATGATATGCGGAATAAAGGTCGTTTGTTGCACCGGTGTGATCGGATTAATACTGATCCACATCATTTTTCCACCCCATCACCCGATGTAGGAGAAGCACAAATGGTTGCTGGATTGCTCGAGCGCCTCGGCGTTGCCGCCGAGGCTTACACCCAGGGCGACTACCCTGTTCACACGCCGATCGACGGCAGCCAGATCGCCTCGGTGAAACTGCTTGGCAAGGCCGAGACCGTCGCCCGCATCGATCAGGCCCAGAGCGCCTTCGAAGCCTGGCGCAGCGTGCCGGCCCCTCGGCGTGGCGAGTTGGTGCGCCTGTTCGGCGAAGTGCTGCGTGAGCACAAGGCCGACCTCGGCGAGCTGGTCTCGATCGAAGCCGGCAAGATCACCCAGGAAGGCCTGGGCGAAGTGCAGGAAATGATCGATATCTGCGACTTCGCCGTCGGCCTGTCGCGCCAGCTGTACGGCCTGACCATTGCTTCCGAGCGCCCAGGCCACCACATGCGTGAAACCTGGCACCCGCTGGGCGTGGTTGGCGTGATCAGCGCTTTCAACTTCCCGGTTGCGGTATGGGCCTGGAACACCGCGCTGGCCCTGGTGGCTGGTAACTCGGTGGTGTGGAAGCCGTCCGAGAAGACCCCGCTGACCGCACTGGCTTGCCAGGCGTTGTTCGACAAAGCCCTGAAAGCCTTCGGTGATGCCCCGGCTGGCCTGGCGCAGCTGGTGATCGGTGGCCGCGAAGCTGGCGAAGCCATGGTCGACGACCCCCGTGTACCGCTGGTCAGCGCCACCGGCAGCACCCGCATGGGCCGGGAAGTCGGCCCACGTGTTGCCGCCCGCTTCGGTCGCAGCATCCTCGAGCTGGGTGGCAACAACGCCATGATCCTGGCCCCGAGCGCCGACCTCGACCTGGCCGTGCGCGGCATACTGTTCTCCGCTGTCGGCACCGCCGGCCAGCGCTGCACGACCCTGCGTCGCCTGATCGTGCACCGCTCGATCAAGGACGAAGTGGTAGCCCGCGTCAAAGCTGCCTACGGCAAAGTGCGCATCGGCGACCCACGCAAGGACAACCTGGTTGGCCCGCTGATCGACAAGCAGTCGTTCGACGCCATGCAGGGCGCACTGGCCAAGGCCCGTGACGAAGGTGGGCAGGTGTTCGGCGGCGAGCGTCAGCTGGCCGAGCAGTACCCGAATGCCTACTACGTGTCGCCGGCCATTGCTGAAATGCCGGCCCAGAGCGACGTGGTGCGCCATGAAACCTTCGCGCCGATCCTCTATGTGCTGGCCTACGACGACTTCGAAGAGGCCCTGCGCCTGAACAACGAAGTGCCACAAGGCCTGTCGTCGTGCATTTTCACCACTGACATTCGCGAAGCCGAGCGCTTCCAGAGTGCTTCGGGCAGTGACTGCGGCATCGCCAACGTCAACATCGGCACCAGCGGCGCCGAGATCGGCGGCGCGTTCGGTGGCGAGAAGGAAACTGGCGGTGGTCGTGAGTCTGGTTCCGATGCGTGGAAAGGCTACATGCGCCGCCAGACCAACACCGTGAACTACTCGCGCGAGCTGCCGCTGGCACAGGGTATCGTGTTCGACTGATGGATTGATGCTGCATGGCCGGGGGCTTCGCCCCCGGTTCGCGGGCTCGCCCGCTCCCACAGGGACCTCACAGCTGTCGGAATCTGTGAGGTACCTGTGGGAGCGGGCGAGCCCGCGAATGGGCTGCAAAGCAGCCCCAAACAAGAACAAATTGCTGGAGCCGGGCCATGTCCGAACTGCGTCAACAATGCTTGTGGGAACACGTCAGCCAACCGACCGTCGCCAGCCAGGCCCTGGCCGGCGAGCACAAGGCCGATGTCTGCGTGATCGGCGGCGGCATCACCGGCCTGTCGGCGGCCATCCACCTGCTCGAACAGGGCAAGTCGGTGATCCTGCTGGAGGCCTGGAAGATCGGCCACGGCGGCTCTGGCCGCAACGTCGGCCTGGTCAACGCCGGCACCTGGATCCGCCCGGACGACGTCGAGGCAACCCTCGGCCAGAAGCAGGGCAGTCGCCTGAACAAGGTGCTAGGTGAGGCTCCGGCTGAAGTGTTCGCCATGATCGAACGCTTCGGCATCGACTGCCAGGCCCGGCACAAAGGCACGCTGCACATGGCCCACAACGCTACCGGCATCGCTGACCTTGAGGCCCGCCACGAGCAATGGCGCCGCCGTGGTGCCGACGTCGAGCTGCTGACCGGCGCCCAGTGCCAGGAATACTGTGGTACCGACAAGATTTCCGCCGCGCTGCTCGACCATCGCGCCGGCACCATCAACCCGATGGGCTACACCCAGGGCCTGGCCGCCGCCGTGGCGCGCCTGGGCGGCAAGCTGTTCCAGCAGTCCTCGGTCGAAGGCCTCGAGCGCGATGGCGATGCCTGGCGGGTGAAGACCGCACGCGGCTCGGTACGCGCCGATAAAGTGGTGATTTCCACGGGCGCCTACACCGAAGGCGACTGGAGCAACCTGCAGAAGCAGTTCTTCCGTGGCTACTACTACCAGGTGGCGTCCAAGCCGCTGCACGGTGCGGCAGCTGACAAGGTGCTGCCGCACGGCCAGGGCTCCTGGGACACCCGCACCGTGCTCAGCAGCATCCGCCGTGACGATCAGGGCCGCCTGTTACTGGGCAGCCTCGGCCGGGTCGACAACAAGCCGGCCTGGTTCGTGCGCAGCTGGGCCGACCGGATCCAGAGCCATTACTACCCGGAACTGGGCAAGGTCGAGTGGGAAATGCACTGGACCGGCTGCATCGACTTCACCCCGGATCACCTGATGCGGTTGTTCGAGCCGGCGCCGGGGCTGGTGGCGGTGACGGGCTATAACGGCCGCGGCAACACCACCGGGACCGTGATTGGCCGGGCGTTTGCCGAATTTCTGCTGAAGGGGGAGGCGGACAGCTTGCCGATTCCGTTCTCGCCAATGACCGGGGTGAGCGCGCCTTCGCTGCGCACCGCGTTCTATGAGTCCGGCTTCTCGCTGTACCACGCGGGGCAATGCCTGAGAGTGGTGTTGTAAGCACTGGCCTCTTCGCGGGCATGCCCGCTCCCACAGGTACTGCACAGGATTCAGACCTTGCGCGATCCCTGTGGGAGCGGGCGAGCCCGCGAAAGGGCCGGCACAGGCTTACTTGTGCAACCAGCTCAAGAAGCCACCCTTCTTGATCGAAACCGGCTTCTGCAGCAGCAGCGACTCCCGGCTCTGGCGCCGGAACCGTTGCAACTTGCTCAGCGCCGTCTGTACTTCCCCGCGCTGCACCAGGCAGCTCTTCACCTGTTCCTTCTCGATGCGGTACAGCACGCAGCTGGTCAGGGTTCGGAACTCGGCAAACGATTTATCTTCATCGATGATTCCCTCGATCCCCAACACCTCACCTGGCCCCATGCGCCCGGCCTCCAGCAGCTTGTCACCGTCGCGCACCGACGCTGAAACCACGCCGCTGCCTATTACCAGTAAGTGATCGGACTGCTCGCCCACCTCCAGGATCACCTGGTCAGCCAGGTACTCCACAGCGGTCATGCGCTGGCTCAGGGCATCCCGCTCTTCGTCAGTCAGCGAGCGGAACACCCGCACCTCGTCCAGCACCTCGCGCTGGCGGCTGCGCGGAGGCATCGCCAGGTCGACGTTCCACATCACCCCGCTGGCTTCCAGATGGCGGTGCGCAAGGTCGAACAGCTGGTTACGAGCATCGGTCTTGCCGGCCATGTCGGCTATGAAACCACTGGCCTCGTACTCCACCGACTCCAAGGTCGAGGCCTTCACCGTGACCTTGGGCTTGGGTGAGGCGAGGATTGCGCTGGTGCCCTGCAGGGCTTTTTCCAGCGCATCGAAAACCCGCTTGGGGCGTACCTTGGCCGGCACCACCACACAGATCGACACCCCGTTCACATCGGCCGGGCGGCTATGGTTGAGCAGCCGCGCCTTGGCCGCCACCGAGTTGGGGATCACCGCCAGGCTGCCACTGCCGGTGAGCAAGCGCGTGGCGCGCCAGTCGATATCCAGCACCTTGCCCTCGGTGCCGTCGATGGAGATCGAATCGCCAATCTGATAAGGCCGCGTGGTGTTCAGCACGATGCCGCTGAACACGTCGGCCAGAGTGCTTTGCAGCGCCAGGCCGATGACGATGGCCATCACCCCGGAAGTGGCCAGCAGGCCCTTCACCGGCAGTTGCAGCACATAGCCCGCCGCCGCGACCACGGCCGCGAGGAAGATCAGCGCCCCCAGCACATCCTGCAGCAGGCGCCCGCCGTGGCTGCCACGGGCGACCAGCAGCAAGCCGAACACTACCGTCACCGTGCGTGCGCCAAACAGCCACCAGCCGATGGCCAGTACCGTGGCGATGAGGTTGCGCGAGACGTCGTCGGGCCACGGCGGCGGTTGCAGCGGGCTCATGCCAGCGGCCACCAGCACCGCGCTGAACAGCAGGAAGATCACTAGACGCGTACCGATGCGCCAGGCCCGGCGCTGGATCGGGATCAACTGCCAGAGCACGAGGTCGAGCAGAATCAGGGCGGTGCCGAGCAACAACGGGGACGACTGGATGAACGCCAGCATGGAGGTCTCGGAGGGTGAGAAAAGGGCTGTGCGTAGTAATAGAGCAGCTTGGTCGGGCAAGCAATGAGGCCAGCAAAGCCACTGCCACTTGATCGTTCTTTAAATGGAACGCTAAAGCCAAAAAACACTATCTACCGCGTCAAAGGTGTTGGTTTTAATCTTCTCCCATCAACGCGAAACACCCAACTTACTGAACATCAAAACCCTTAGGAGCTACCACCATGACCAACTTCAAATACAACCGCCTGAACAAAGACGACGCCGCCGTTCTGCTGGTCGACCACCAGGCTGGCCTGCTGTCCCTGGTCCGCGACATTGAACCGGACGCGTTCAAGAACAACGTCCTGGCCCTGGCCGACCTGGCCAAGTTCTTCAACCTGCCGACCATCCTCACCACCAGCTTCGAGCAAGGCCCCAACGGCCCGCTGGTGCCGGAGCTGAAAGCACTGTTCCCGGACGCGCCGTACATCGCCCGCCCAGGCCAGATCAACGCCTGGGACAATGAAGACTTCGTCAAGGCGGTGAAGGCCACTGGCAAGAAACAGCTGATCATTGCCGGCGTGGTGACTGAAGTCTGTGTAGCCTTCCCGGCGCTGGCTGCGCTGGAAGAAGAGTTCGACGTGTTCGTCGTCACCGACGCTTCCGGCACCTTCAACGCCATGACCCGCGATGCCGCCCATGACCGCATGAGCCGGGCCGGTGCGCAGCTGATGACCTGGTTCGGCGTGGCCTGTGAGCTGCACCGCGACTGGCGCAACGACATCGAAGGCCTGGCCGCGCTGTGCTCCAACCACATCCCGGACTACCGCAACCTGATGACCAGCTACAACGCCTTCAACGCCAGCAAGTAAGCCGCTTTCCCGGGCACCGCCAGGCGGTGCCCGGCAAGGGCAGCACACCCATCCAATCCTCCGCCCGTCCGCCGTTGCAAAGTGGATGCGGGCAAGCTCATCCCAAGGAACGCCGATGAACACCGCACTCCAAGACAACCGCAACGTGGTGACCCTGGTCATCCAGCACAAGGCCCGTGCCGAGTCGCTGGCGGCCTACGAAGCGTGGCTCAAGCGCACCGTGAGTGCCGCCCGCAGGCAGCCGGGGCACCTGGACGTCAACGTAATCCGCCCTGACGAAGGCGGGCTGCACTTCACTACCGTGGTGCGCTTCGCCGACGCAGGTCTGCTGCAGGCCTGGGTCAACTCGGCCGAACGTCAGGCGCTGGTCAACGAAGTGTTGCCGTTGCTCGACGGCGGTGACCAAACCCAGGTGCACGACGATCCAGAGTTCTGGTTCACCCCGCCGAGCGTCAACGCGGCGCAACCGCCGCGCTGGAAGCAGGCGCTGCTGACTTACCTGGTGATCTGCCCGATGACCATGGTCGTTCCGCAGCTGCTGGCGCCGCTGTTCGCGCGTTTCCCGCAGCTCGGCGGCCCGATCAGCGGCAACCTGATCGGCAACCTGTTCGTCATCCTGCCCGTGGTGTTCTACATCATGCCTTGGGTAACCCGCCGCTGCGCCACCTGGCTGCGCGGTTGAGCCAACGCCTTCATCGACGCTTTCAACTGCAGACTTTCAAGGAGATACCGACATGACCACTCTCGTTACCCGCGACGGCACTTCGATCTATTACAAGGACTGGGGCAGCGGCAAACCGGTGCTGTTCAGCCACGGCTGGCCACTGGACGCCGACATGTGGGACTCGCAGATGGAGTTCCTGGCCAGCCGCGGTTACCGCGCGATCGCTTTCGACCGCCGTGGCTTCGGCCGTTCGAGCCAGCCGTGGACCGGCTACGACTACGACACCTTCGCCGACGACATCGCCCAGCTGATCGAACACCTCGACCTGCGGGAAGTGACCCTGGTGGGCTTCTCGATGGGTGGCGGTGATGTCAGCCGCTACATTGCCCGCCACGGCAGCGAGCGGGTAGCGGGCCTGGTGTTGTTGGGTGCGGTGACGCCGGTGTTCGGCAAGCGTGATGACAATCCGGAAGGCGTCGACCTGTCGGTATTCGAAGGTATCGTTGCTGGCCTGCGTGCTGACCGTGCGCAGTTCATTGCCGATTTTGCCACGCCGTTCTACGGCCTGAACCATGGCCAGCAGGTGTCCCAGGGCGTGCAGACTCAGACGCTGAACATTGCGCTGATGGCTTCGATCAAGGGCACCCTGGATTGCGTGACCGCATTTTCGCAGACCGACTTCCGCCCGGACATGGCCAAGATCGATGTGCCAACCCTGGTGATCCATGGCGATGACGACCAGATCGTGCCGTTCGAAGCCACCGGCAAGCGGGCCGCGGAGCTGATTCGCGGGGCTGAGCTGAAGGTGTATGCCGGTGCGCCGCACGGGTTCGCGGTGACCCATGCCCAGCAACTGAACGAGGACTTGCTGGCGTTCCTGCAGAAGTAATTGTGCAAGGCATTCGCGGGTGAACCCGCTCCCACGGGGAAAGCAGTAACTGGGGGAGCGGGTTCACCCGCGAAGAGGCCGGCCATGGCTGCATAAAACCTGAACAGGGCTAACCTTCTAGCTCACCGCACATCCATCCAAGCCCTGACCCTGTATCAGCCGGCATGCTCTGGAGTTGCGCCTGCTGCCGCCGCACCCAGACGGAGAAGCCCATGTCCCAGGACCGCAACGACAAGACCCGTCGCCAGTTCCTCGCCACCAGCACCGTGCTAGGTGCCGCCGGCGCCCTCTGGTCCGCATTGCCCTTTACCGGCCAAGCCGGTTCCGCCCACGCATCCACCCAAGGAGGTTCCATGACCGCCGACCTGATTCTGTTCAACGGCAAACTGCACACCGTTGATCGCGAAAAGCCCACCGCCACTGCCGTTGCCATCAAGGATGGCCGCTTCATCGCCGTGGGCAACGACGCCGAGGCCATGGCCCACAAGGGCAGCGCCACGCAGATCATCGACCTCAAGCAGCGCACGGTCATCCCCGGCCTTAACGACTCGCACCTGCACCTGATCCGGGGTGGCCTGAACTACAACCTGGAACTGCGCTGGGAAGGCGTGCCGTCGGTGGCCGATGCCTTGCGCATGCTCAAGGACCAGGCCGCGCGTACACCGACGCCGCAATGGGTGCGCGTGGTCGGTGGCTGGAACGAATTCCAGTTCGCCGAAAAACGCATGCCGACGCTGGAAGAAATCAACCAGGCCGCCCCGGACACCCCGGTATTCCTGCTGCACCTGTACGATCGTGCGCTGCTCAACCGCGCCGCGCTCAAGGCTGTCGGTTACGACAAGACCACGCCAAACCCCCCGGGTGGCGAGATCCAGCGCGACAAGTTCGGCAACCCGACCGGCATGCTCATCGCCCGCCCCAACGCGATGATCCTCTACGCTACCCTGGCCAAGGGGCCGAAGCTGCCACTGGAGTACCAGATCAACTCCACCCGCCAGTTCATGCGCGAGCTGAACCGCCTGGGGCTGACCAGTGCGATCGACGCCGGTGGCGGTTATCAGAACTTCCCCGACGACTATTCGGTGATCCAGGAGCTGGCCGACAACAATCAGCTGACCGTTCGCATCGCCTACAACCTGTTCACCCAGAAGCCCAAGGAAGAGCTGGACGACTTCCGCAAATGGACCTCCAGCGTCAAGCTGCACAGCGGCACCGACTTCCTGCGCCACAACGGCGCTGGCGAGATGCTGGTGTTCTCCGCCGCCGACTTCGAGGACTTCCTCGAGCCGCGCCCGGACCTGCCGCAGACCATGGAAGAAGAGCTGGAACCGGTGGTGCGCCACCTGGTCGAGCAGCGCTGGCCGTTCCGCCTGCACGCGACCTACAACGAATCGATCACGCGCATGCTCGACGTGTTCGAGAAGGTCAATCGTGACATCCCGTTCAACGGCCTGCCGTGGTTCTTCGACCACGCCGAAACCATCACTGCGCAAAACATCGAGCGCGTGCGTGCGCTGGGCGGCGGCATCGCCATCCAGGACCGCATGGCCTTCCAGGGCGAGTACTTCGTCGACCGTTACGGCGCCAAGGCTGCCGAGCAGACCCCGCCGATCAAACGCATGCTCGAGATGGGCGTGCCGGTGGGTGCCGGTACCGACGCCACCCGCGTGTCCAGCTACAACCCGTGGACTTCGCTGTATTGGCTGGTCAGTGGCAAAACGGTTGGCGGTATGGAGTTGTACAAGGAAGGCCTGGACCGCGAAACCGCACTGCAGCTGTTCACCCAGGGCAGTGCCTGGTTCTCCAGCGAGCAGGGCAAGAAGGGCCAGATCAAGGTGGGCCAGCTGGCCGACCTGGCGGCACTGTCGCTGGACTTCTTCAGTGTCGATGAGGAAGCGATCAAGGGCATCGAGTCGGTGCTGACCGTGGTTGATGGCAAGGTGGTGTACGGCGCGGCCGAATTCGACAAGCTCGGCCCGCCGCAGGTGCCGGTGCTGCCAGAATGGTCGCCGGTGACCAAAGTCCCAGGGCACTGGCGTGCAGGCACGCCGTCGCTGGCGGCAGCCGTGCATCAGTGCTCGGGGCCGTGTGGGGTGCATGCGCACAGCCATGACAAGGCGCGTAAGTCGAGTGTGCCAGTAAATGACTTCCAGGGCTTCTGGGGTGCGCTGGGTTGCTCGTGCTTTGCGTTCTAGGCTGATGTGATGTCGAAAGGAAGGGGCCGTTAAGGCCCCTTTTTTTGCATCTGCCCAGCCTCAGCAATCAGCGCCGTCTGCTGACCGTCAAGGTCAGAAACTGCCTTTGAGCGGATACTCGATGATCAGGTAGATACGGTCGATGTCATCGCCGGCCTGGGCCTGGTTGGCTCTGTGGCTGACGTGTGAAAACGACAGGCTGAGGTCTTTGGCTGCGCCCGACTGCACCACGTATTTCAGGTCGATGTCGCGTTCCCAGTGCTTGCCGCCCTGGCCGTACTGGTCCACGTAGGCGCCACCTGCAGGTGCATGGCTGCCATCGATGCCGCGGCCACTGACGTAGCGGCCCATCAGGCTCAGGCCGGGCATGCCGAGGGTGGCGAAATTGAGGTCGTAGCGCAGTTGCCACGAGCGTTCGCCGGGGCCATTGAAGTCGGCATACTTGATCGAGTTGGCCAGGTAGATGGAATCGCCGCCGACGAAGTCGAACGGGGTCTTTCCCTCGACCTTCTGGTAAGCCACGCTCAGCGCCTGAGCGCCGAAGCTGTATTTAGCCAGCACACTGTACGCGAGGGTGTCGATTGCTCCTGCGCTGGCGTTACCGGTATCGCGGGTCTTGTAGATGTTGCCGTCCAGGCGCCAATTGCCTTCGGCCAGGTTCAGGTTGAGGTAGGCCTGGCGCCAGGTGTCTTCCAGCTCGCCGACGTACAACGCGCCACCGAACGGGCCGTGCGGCGCGAAGGCGGCACCGGCCAGGCTGATGGCCCGATTATCCGTCGTCGCGCCATAGCCAGTGAAATCATCATGCGTCGCGCTATTGTCCTGGTTGTTGAAGGCAGTGAAACGACCTGCCTGCAAACGCCAACCGGGCAGATCTGTGTTCTCCAGCAACCAGCCGGTAGCGTATTCAGGGTGCAGACGTTTGTCGCCTGTGTCGAACACAGGCGTCTCCACCATCATCTCGCCGTAGTGCAGCCGGGTGTTGCCCAGGCGTAGTTTGAGCGCGGCGCCAGCACTGGCGTAGTCGGACTCGGCGCGACCATCGCTGTCCCGGGGCAGCAGGCCGGTGCCGGCGTGGCCGCGGCCGCCGTCGAGCTTGAGGCCGAGGAAACCGTGGGCATCGAGGCCGACGCCGAGCGTGCCCTCGGTGAAACCTGAGCGAACCTCGCCGATGAAACCCTGGGCCCATTCCTGGCGGTAGTTCTGGCCGCTGGCGGAGGGCGAGCGAAAGTCGCTGTGCAGGAAGTAGTTGCGGCTGAGCAGCGACCAGCCGGGTTCATCTGCCTGGGCAATGGCGGGGCAGAGGGCGAGGGTGACGAACAGGGCGCGGCCTGGCCCGGGGTTGGCGCGGATCATGGGGGCTCCGAGGGGGATGATCCGGGACTGTGGCGCAATAGCAGGCCAAGGGTCTTGCACGCGTGTGCTGGCGTTGGGGCTACCTGTTGCAGCCCCTATGCGAAGCGAGCTATTGGCGGAAGGCCTGCGCAATCGCCTCGATCACCACCCGCACCCTTGCCGTATGACGCACATCCTGATGGGTCACCAGCCAGATGTCGTAAGGCCTGCCGTGAGTCCAGACCTGCTGCAAGCCCGCCCGTTGCCCCATCGGCACGGGGAGTTCACCCAGGCCTGTTCCGCAGGTCAGCGCGTGGCACACCATCAGTCCTGAGGTACAGGTCATGGCGATGCGCCCTTGGTCAATCGGCTCACCGGCCAGTGTCACCTCCTTGCCACTGTCCAGATACGGCTGATACACCACCAGTTCGTGCCCGGCGAACGCACTGCCCGGTGTAGGCTCGCCACGCCGCTGCAGATACTCATGCGAAGCGAATAATCCGGTGCGCCAGCGTGCCAAGCGTCGCACGACCAGCTCGGGGTTGTCCGGCTTGAGTGTGCGCACGGCGATATCCGCCTCGCGCTGGCTGAGGTTGAGCATCTGCGTGGATGCGTGCAGTTGCACCTCGATCCCAGGGTGTTCCAAGCGCAACTGCGCCGCCGCCGGGATGATGAATTCCGATGCAAAAGCATCCGTACTGGTGATGCGCACCACGCCGCTGAGGCGTTCATCCAGGCCAAGTATCTGCCGCTGCAGGCCGGCGGCGGCGGCCTCCATCTCCAGCGCAGCTCGCATTGCGACCTCGCCGGCGCTGGTCAGCGAATAACCACTGGAGGTGCGCAGGAACAGCGTGGCATCCAGCGCGCCTTCCAGCGAAGCGAGTCGGCGGCCGACGGTAGCCTGGTCTACGCCCAGGCTGCGAGCGGCTCCACGCAAGGTTTGCTCGCGGCACAACGCCAGAAACACGCGGGTGTCGTCCCAGTTCATCGAAGCCTTTCCAGGTGATGCAAAAATGCAGCGCAGAGATGAAAACTCGCTGCGTTATTTCTTCGTTCGGCGAATTTATGCTTTTCCCATCACCATCAGCAAGCGCCGAGCAGGGCGCAAGGGAAGATCATGAACGCTTCGATTCAACGTGCGCCCTGGTTGCCGATCTGGGCCGGGCTGTGCGCCAGCCTGGTTGGGATCGGCCTGGCACGATTTGCTTATACGCCACTGATCCCGGCGCTGATCAATGCACACTGGTTTGCCAATGCCGCAGTGGTCTATCTCGGTGCAGCCAATCTGGCCGGCTATCTGGTCGGCGCGCTGATTGGCCGGCCGCTGGCCAAGCGTTGGTCGGGCGCAACGGTGCTGCGCGGCATGATGGTGCTGGTAAGCCTGACATTCCTCGCCTGTGCCTGGCCGTTGTCAGTGGGCTGGTTCTTTGCCTGGCGTATGCTGTCGGGCGTGGCCGGCGGGGTGATCATGGTGCTGGTGGCAAGCGTCATTTTGCCCCATGTCAGCGCCACGCGGCGGGGCCTGGCCAGCGGCGCCATCTTCCTGGGCCTGGGCCTGGGCGTTGCAGCTTCGGCAAGCCTGGTGCCTTGGCTGCTGGAGAAAGGTCTGCAACAGACCTGGCTGGGCCTGGCCGCGTTGGCGCTAATGCTGACCTTCAGCAGCTGGGCCGGCTGGCCCGCCGAGCATGGGCCTCAGCCAGCGGCACCTGCACCACAATCGGTAGTTTCACCTGCGATTCTCGTACTGTTCGGGCAGTACGCCCTGATGGCCACGGCGTTGGTGGCGCCGATGATGTTCCTGGTCGATTACGTGAGCCGGGGCCTGGGCGCAGGCTCTCATGCGGGCGCTGCCATGTGGGGGCTCTATGGCCTGGGCGCGATTGTCGGTCCGGTGTTGTATGGATTATTGGCCGACCACCTGGGGGCACGCGCCGGCATTCGTCTGGTGCTGCTGGCGCAGCTGGCCGCGCTCGGTGCCTTGCTGGGTAGTCACGATCTGCGTGTGTTGGGGGCTGCGGCGCTGCTGATCGGCTCGTTCCCGCCGGGCATCGTGCCGCTGGCGCTGGCGCGAGTGCATCAGCTGGTCGAAGGCCACGCCCGGCAGAGCGCGACCTGGAGCCGGGCGACAGTTTCGTTCGCCAGTTTCCAGGCCATTGCCGGTTACGGTTATTCGGCGCTGTTCGCCGCCACGGATGGCC
Organism: Pseudomonas sp. NBRC 111130; assembly: GCF_001320485.1. Classification (NCBI taxonomy): domain Bacteria; kingdom Pseudomonadati; phylum Pseudomonadota; class Gammaproteobacteria; order Pseudomonadales; family Pseudomonadaceae; genus Pseudomonas; species Pseudomonas sp. NBRC 111130. The sequence continues at coordinate 1,674 of NZ_BCBG01000068.1, read as the reverse complement.
ATTATGGCGCGCTGTTTGGTGTGGCAGCCGGGGCGGTGGTGCTGGCGCTGCTGGTCGACGTACTGCTAAAGGAACGTCAGGCCATGTCGCTGATCGCAAACTCCTCGGCCAGGTGATCGATCAGCGCCCGCACCGATGGCAGCAACCCACGCCGCGACGGGAAGATCGCATGCACGATGCCGCAGCGTGGGTGCCAGTCCGGGATCAGTTCCACCAGTCTTCCTGCCGCCAGGTCCTCGCGCACCGCGACTCGCGGCAAGTGCGCAATGCCCACCCCGGCCACTACGAAGTGGCGCAGGGCGAACAGGTCATCGGTCACCATGCGCGGGGTATGCGGGATGACGATGCTGCGGCTGCTGTCTTCACCCTGGAACAGCTCCCACTGATACTCCCGCTGGGCGCTGCCCCAATGCAGGCTCGGCAGGGTACTGAGCAGCTGCGGGTCGAAGTCCTTGGGCAACTGCTCCAGGTACTGCGGCTGGCCGACCAGGCACTGGGTACTGTTGCTCAGCACCTTCATCACCATGTCGGTGTTCTCCAGCGGCGGGAAGCGCACCCGCAGGGCAATGTCAAAGCCCTCGTGCAGCAGGTCGACGCGGCGGTTGGTGCTCTCGATGAACAGCTCGACCTGCGGGTACTTGAGCATGTAGCGGGTCAGCATCGGCCCGACCCAGGAGTTGAGCAGGGTGGTCGGGCAACTGATGCGCACCAGCCCGCGTGGTTCGCTGCGGTTGCGCTCGATGATCTCTGCTGCACCTTCGGCTTCCACGCGCATTGCCAGGCAGCGGTTGTAGTAGGCCTGGCCGATCTCGGTCAGCGAGCAATGGCGGCTGGTGCGGTGCAGCAGGCGCACGCCGAGGCGGTCTTCGAGGTCGGCGATGCGCCGGCTGAGCTTCGACTTGGGCATGTCCAGCGCCCGCCCGGCCGGGGCGAAGCCACCGTGCTCCACGACTTGGGTGAAGTAGTAGAGGGAATTGAGATCTTCCAATCATCGTTCTCCAGATGGAACGCTAAGGGCAATTTTCGCAGTCTACCGCTGTAAAGGTGATGATTTTAATCTGTGCCCATCAACGCGAAACACCTCAGATTGCTGAAAAATTCATAAACCTTAGGAGCACAGACCATGAGCAAATTCACCTACAACCGCCTGAACAAAGACGATGCCGCCGTACTGCTGGTCGATCATCAGGCGGGCCTGCTGTCCCTGGTCCGCGACATCGAGCCGGACAAATTCAAGAACAACGTGCTGGCCCTGGCTGACCTGGCCAAGTTCTTCAACCTGCCGACCATCCTCACCACCAGCTTCGAGCAAGGCCCCAACGGCCCGCTCGTGCCAGAACTGAAAGCGTTGTTCCCGGATGCCCCATACATCGCCCGCCCTGGCCAGATCAATGCCTGGGACAACGAAGACTTCGTCAAGGCGGTGAAGGCGACTGGCAAGAAGCAACTGATCATTGCCGGCGTGGTGACCGAAGTGTGCGTAGCGTTCCCGGCGCTGGCGGCACTGGAGGAAGAGTTCGAAGTATTCGTGGTGACCGATGCTTCCGGCACCTTTAACGAAATGACCCGTGATGCTGCCCATGACCGCATGAGCCGGGCCGGTGCACAGCTGATGACCTGGTTCGGCGTGGCTTGTGAGCTGCACCGCGACTGGCGCAACGACATCGAAGGGCT
>NZ_BCBG01000067.1:0-17742 GCF_001320485.1 Pseudomonas sp. NBRC 111130 | reverse complement strand
GGGCGGCGCTCGATCTCATAGGCGCTAAAGGAATGAAGGCAGGCACCTGCCAGCCCTGACACTCCCTCACATCTTGTTACGCCCTGTGGCTAATAAAATCAGATTTAGCCCCTTCCTTGTAGGACCTTTCCCAAAGATACTGCCGACGTCCATTTTTCGTTGCACATGGTCAACGTGGAACCTAGTCTCGGCCAGTCGCTGCCAATTCAGCGATCGGTTTTGACAGGCCGTCGATTGTTGTCCGTGTGCACACGCTTATGGCGGCTGTACGTGCGGGCACATTATTGTGCGCCGAGTGCCAACAATCTCGGTCTGTCAACCCGCGTACAGCTGCCACCCTCCCGTTTGACAGCGAGGCGGATCGCAGCTCAACCATTGTTGGAGCGTAAGCATGCTGAAAGTAGTTCCAGACCCACCCCGCAATCTCCACTCCCTCGAAGACACGCTGATGATGGCGGCTGACTACGCACTTTGCGCGGAAGTCGTAGCCCAGCAGGCAATGCTGATGCAGCCCAAGTCTCCCGTGTCGCTGTTGATCATGACGTCAATGCACGAACTCGAAACCCTGCGCAAATTGCTCGAATCGGCACTGGTTCAAATCCAGAAACCAGCCGACCCGCAGACGCTGCATTAATCCGCATCATGATCCTGCCTGGATTGACGCGTTCGTCTTCGGGTCCCCAGCTTGCGAGCGATCGGGCCAGCCCAGGCAGCTACAACTTCAGGGAGATCAACCAATGGCCACAGAAGAAACTAAATTCACACCCGGCAAAACCACCTTCTACCAGGGTGACAACCAGACCCACCCCCTCTTCCGCATCGAACCCGGCATCCCTTGCCAAAGCGCCCGCGAACAGGCCTCTGAACTGATGGGCTACGTCCGCGACCTGACCATCGACGGCCTGATGGAAGACAAACCCCAACTGCTCTGGGCCTCGCACTACCTCAGCGCCCTGGCCAAGGCCCTGCTCGATGATGCAGAACTGGGCATGATGAAAGACTGAACCGTCAGCACCGGCGCCACCCAGTGTAGGAGCGGCCTTGTGTCGCGAAAGGGCCGCAACGCGGCCCCAGCAATCCAAGCCCCTGCGCCGATTCCAGGAGATTTCACAGATGCCCCAAAACAACACCCCGAGTAGTGGGAGCGACAACATTCCGGTCCCAAGCTACAAACCATCCCAACAATTGATCACCGCCATCCCCGGAATACCCACCCCCCAAGCAAAAGAACAAGCCGCAAAACTGTTGGACTGCGCCCGCTACCTCAACCACACCGGCGTCATGCTAGGCGACCACCGAAGAGTCGCTGCCTCCCACTACCTCAACATGATGGTTCGCGCCCTGTTCGATGAACTCGAACACATCCGCCCCCACTCCCGAAGCCGAGCTGACCGGTAGTAACGCCAACCCAGTTCGGCCACAATCGGTCACCCAGTTCAAGCTGGGACGCACCGGATGCTCGCCACCCTCGCCATCGGCAACTACCGCTCAATCAATCACCTTGTGTTGCCACTATGCCAACTCAACCGGGTGACGGGTGTCAACGGCAGCGGCAAATCCAATCTCTACAAGGCCCTGCGCCTGCTCGCCGAAACCGCCCAGGGCGGCGTGATCGAAGCACTTGCCCGTGAAGGCGGACTGGATTCGACCTTGTGGGCCGGGCCTGGGATGAGTGCGCGCATGAAGCGCGGTGAAGTGCCCATCCAAGGCCAGCATCCAAGCGACGTAAAACGCCTGCGCTTGGGTTTTGCCACCGAGGATTTCGGCTTTGCCATCTCGCTCGGCCTGCCGATTCCCCTGCCCTATCCCACTGCATTCATGCTCGACCCCGTGTTGCCGTATTGTACCAATATCCCTCTGCGTCACATGCTCAGCGTTACCCAATTTCAAACCGTTCGGATTGGAAGCGCTAGCTAATGTACTGGGTGATTTCTACTCAGCGTAGCAACACTTAAAACGAGATGTTTTATAAGACAATCCGTAGGATGGAAGCAGAAATTGAGAGGCCGAGAATCGATTCGTTGCTCAAGTGACAGAACTAAGATCGCGGCTGCTGGAATTTGCCCGGTTCGTCGCTCATAGCTTTTGTACTGGTTATTGCCTTCCCTTTTTGACTCTCTTTACGCACTTTATCAACCCAGATGCACAGGCCCATAGGCCGACGTCAATTAATGCGCTTACGTCGTAGATCAAGCACTTGTCATCAAGGATCGAGCTGCCAGCACTTGCCTGAAGTCGCAGGTATACATCTAAGTAAAGCAAATCGTGACAAACCCTCTCCACGCCTACCCAGTTGGCAGAATAGTAGGATGAAGAGGGTAGGTAAGGCCCCGAACAATCAAGCAAGTAAGCAAAACCTAAATAAGATCATCCAAAATACCACTAGAATCGAGTCGCTCAACTGTGATCGGACCTTTAACAGGATCTAATTCAGCAAGTCGAGCCTCTTCAATAAGTTGCTGTAGAACGTTCACAATTTTCCTAGGTGTTCGATCAGCCAACTCACCCAGGACAGCCTCTAGGGCAGCTTGAGTAAATGGATAAGCACCTAATTTCGATTTATCATCCGTTGAGATACGCATTTGCTCTGAATCCATGATTCCTACAGCGAAATCTACCGCAGATTGGCGATCCAGAGGCGAAAATGCGATTTGACGCCCCATTCTAGACAATACGAATTCAGTGAAAACAGTTGGCAACTGTTCCAGCTCAGCAGATAGAGCAAGGACAAGTCCAAAACAATTAGGACACATGTCGTACAAATGACGAATCAGCTCATTTACCTCTATTACTTCTTTAGCCGAAGCACTTACCAAAACATCAAGTTCATCAATCATCAAGTATACCGACTGCCTAAATCGAACAGTCGAATCCTTCAGCCTTATTTCGTGGACAAAAAGATTAACCAACCGTGTAAACAGCAGCATTGCCTGATAATCTGTTCTATCTTTTGCAAGAAAGCCTTTAAGCGCATCACCTTGAAGGTGAAAGATCTCTTTAGCAAAACTTTGAAGCTCAGTCGCAGGTATTAGCTTCTCGATTACCAAATCATCTTGCGTATCCGAATCCATCGAGTGGTCATCTATAAACTGACGCACCATTCGATTTAGAAACTGACGATAATCATACACATCCTGGACAAAAGTAGTTCTTGCAACCAGATCATCAGTGAGCGCAGAGCTAAACGTCAGCTTTCCTTTATCCTTCTTCAAGGTTGGAATATAATATGCAGACGAGTAACCGCCCTCATTAAGGCTTTTTATCCAACGCGTGCCCCAAAGAAGCGCATGAGACTTACCTGTACCATAAGTCCCATATAGCAGAAGACCATTGGTATTACCAACTTGCTCAGCTCTGGATCTAGCCAGAAACTTTTGCAACAAAGCGCGCTCTCGCTCCTGGCCAGCCCAAATTCCAAGCCTAGGATCGTCCTCAAGAGTAGCTTGCGATCTAAAAGGGTTGGTAACCAAGTTACAAGACTTATAGTACTCTGCGTTCGACATAACCATAATTCTTCCTCAACAGTTGAGTTGCGCTATGTAGGTTTCAAAATCAATAGTGGAGCTCGCCAAATCTAAACAGTACTCCATGGCGCCCTCCAGATCATCTTCAGAGATCTCATAGCAAAGTTCCTCCGAAACGGAGTCAGGCAAACAATATTCTTCTCCAGCTCTACTTGGAACAATATTCAAGGACTTCTCTGTCAGCTCTGACGACCCTACAATCCCGATACTTTTAACATGCGACATCTCAGAATCAAGTTGCTTCGCATCCACTTCAAAATAATATAAGCGTGAATTTAGCTGCTCGTGAAAATGCAGCTCAATCCCGCGTGATGCGAAACTTCGGTAGGCATCAATATCACTGCTACGCGGAGGCCTCGTAATAATTGTGACATACCCTCCGAACTGTTGAACTCGGCTTATGAGCAAACCTATAAGTCCTACTGGAGATATCAAAGTTTTCGTCAGTGAGGGGCTGACCAAAATCATTTGCTTATGAGGAATAAGGGTTCTAGCACTCAACACTTCACGCAAATACCGAGGGCTTGTTGACTTCATGTATCGCGGATGTCGAAACTGCTCCATAGCATCTACACCAGAAGGCGTTTGCCCTACACTAGCAGCTGAACTGAGATCACTAGGTGCCTCGAGTCGGTCTTCAACATTATGCCGACCAGCTCTATACCAATATACATCATCGCCACGTCGTATATATATTGCACGATAGTAATTCGGACGCTGTGATATATACCTAATAAATGCCCCTTCGATCCCTTTATAACGATGATCTTCTTTTGCTGGCTCAAACTCGCCGTCACTTGTACACACTTTAGCCATAACCTTCCCGGCAAAATGCGCATCAGGTTGCTCAGCTAAGTCCCTAATAAATTCCTTGCAGAAATAAACTGCCATATTAGCGCACTAATGAGATAGCCATTTCGGCTAGACGAGATTCCCGAGCTATAAACCTAGGAGTAAAAAAACCCTGCTCGGCCCTAATAAACTGAGGATAATTGGATATACGCCCAGAGGAAATACTTAGTCCTACAACGCATCTGTACACTACCCTGACGGGAATTTCGTTTCTAAGCATTCTACGTGATGTATTGAGAGATTGAAAACAACCGATAATTTTTTGCATTATCTCAAAATCGCAATCATCAATTTCTTTCAAATCAAATTCTAATGACTCGAGAGACGAAGCAACAGCATTCAAAAGCTCCCAAGAATTAAGTGGAGTGATTTCAGCGGGCAGCTTCAGCGAGGAAAATAGAGGAGTCCTGAGTTCGTATTCTAGAGGCCAAACACATAAACAAGCCGGCCCTCCAAATCCTAACTTTCTAAGATTAGATAATAGTCGCTCTCCCACACTTGTCACATCGCCAAATTCATTATACAGACCAAGCGACTGTGCCCACGCTTTACGACGACCAAGTGTCTTGGCAATATAGTTAGGCGAGAATTTTATTTCAGGCCTATTAGACTCTCCGCCAAGAGGACCTGATTTCTCAAAAGTTCCCATTTGGAGAGGCCCGGCTTTAGAAGTATTTCTGCCTCTACTTCCCGGGTTATTCTCTTGCGTCTCTACGATCACCGTCTTGTAGATTGCCGAGCGTTGCTGAGCAGATTTAAAAGTCGTTTCGAGAATGCTCCATTTGTACTCAATGGCCCGCGCCAAAGAATTTGAAAACTCCAACTCTTCAAAATTTGAGCTTAGAGCATTCAAAAAAATGTCGCCATCCGCGATAATTAATGCATACGCTAATAATACTCTCAAAGACCTATCAAAATCGGCGGATGACTGCAACTTAGCAAGTATCCCCAACGATTCACCGAATTCAAGAACACCTACCTCTCCGCCCCTTACTTGGACAACCTCGATTGCACGAAGAAAATCAAGCACATGCTCATTTTTTTCATCTAAACCCCACCCATTGGGCTTCGGCGCATGTAGCAACCGCTTTAAATCTCCGATCGAAATACGATCCTTACTAGCATAGAGCCTAGCGAAATCTTGCAATCGCTGAAACGTACTTTCCAAACCTACAGAATAGCCGATTTTTTTTATAAAGATTGAGAAGTCACTAGATTGGACTTTGGCCACCATGAGCAGTAATCCTTGGTCGAATTTGAATTAGAACCGCACGACTAGTGGAGTGATCACCAATAAAACACTGCCCAGCCTCTAACAATCTAAGAATATCCCCAAACTCACTAACTTTACTTCCAGAGACTCGCATTCCACTTGGAACTTTCGTGGGAATCCTAGCCATTGCGGAATTAATATCACTTTGAAAAGTTAATCGGTGGGAAAACGCGAGATTTACCTGACTAAGTACCCGATCATCAACAGCAGAAGGTTGTTGTGTCGCTAAAACCAACGACAATCCTGCATCTCGGCCTCGTTTAACATACTCGACTAGGGCCGCTCGCGCGGGAGATTCTCCCTGAGATGGGCAAACGACATGTGCCTCGTCAATCAAAAGCCACACCCTGCTTGGAAAATTGCGCTTATCTGCGACTTTATTAAAGAAGTCCGCAACTCGGCGCTCCTGATGATAGCGCCCCATTATCGTAAAGAGCTGCCGCGCCAATAGAGCCGTAACGAGTGCCTTATCGTGATCGCGAAGCTCTCTCAGCATAAATATATTACACTGACCTGGTTTCAAAAGGCTTTCTATCTCTAGGCCATCTGCTCCAAACAGCCCGGTTGCAAGATAATCTGAGAGTCGATAGATAACGACATTTCGCGAAGACTCTGAAACGGTGGTCGCGAAGCGCCCCTCCCGCAACAATTTAAGCATGTCTTCTATATCAAAGTTTCTATCTGCAAGCTTACTTATCACTTCAGATATCAAGTGACCCTGCGGGCTATAAACTTCTTGCCCGAGCAAACTACACCACTCTTCATGAAGAATATCCCGCGGCCTTATCTTTAATGGGACCTCGTCCCCCATAAAACCTGAAACTCCTGGAGGAATAAAGACTTTAGTATTCGCAAGAGACTCAGGTTTTAAATTCCAATTCTTTAACTGCTCTAACTGAGAGGCCCCTTCATTCCCTTGCGGAGGGTAACGCAACGTCCAAAACTGACTTTGAGTATCAATTAGAAAAGTTGCTACCGGCGTAACGCCAAGCGAAATTGGCGACTCATTTACCAGAGGATTCAACCCCTCTAAAAGCACTCCCAGATCCATACTTTTGCCGGAACCACGAGTACCAGTTATATAAATTACGTGCGGAAAAGACGTATCCAAATACGCGTCCGCACTCAGGTAGCTAGCCCCTGTCGAAGCTTCCAAGATCTTGCCAAGATATATCAAGTCATTTGGGGCGGGGTCATTATTTCGACCAAAAATAAAGTTGCGCCCCTTACTTACATAATTCCCTTTTACTATTGGATCCAATGCAACAAAATTACTTTGCTCTATAACTTTACCAAAACTTTCAGCCAGTCTATTGGAAAATGCCATCTATATAATCCTTTCCACCGCAGACAATGGAGTCTCGGCCGGTCCTTAGCACAATCACTCGAGAGGGACGCAGCGCACGAATAAAATGCCCATGATTAGCAGCAGCGACGAATGCAATTCTCTCCTCTTTGCGAACCACACTGTGCAATCGCTCTGCGACTATACGTGAAGACAACGGATCGAGATCAGAACAAAACTCATCTATAAGCCAAACGTCATCATCGCCCAATATCAAGTCCGCTAGCATGGCACGATAACGCTGCCCCCGACTGAGCATTTCAAAAGGTTTGAGGAACAAAAGAGCCTCAGACAAGCCTACTTTAGAAAGCGCTTCGAAAGCTCTTTCGGCCCCGTGCTGCTGGGCTAAGTAACCAAATAAAGAAGCATTAGCAGGAAAGGGTTTTAACCATCCAACCTTATAGGTTGCAGGCGATATTTTTCCTAAATAATTGAGCGTTTCGGATACAGCGCGAGGATCCAGACGATTCAATAGTAAACTTTTACCACACCCACTAGATCCGGCAATAAATGACACCGTGCCGGCATGAGCGGTGAAAGACACTGAACCGATCAACTTTTGGCTCAATTTCTGCGTTGATATTCCAAAGCTACTCATTACAAACTTATTATAGCTATCATGCGGCACATCGTAATTCGACCAAATTTCAACGCTGTCAATTTCGATTTTCTTAACTCTAGCACGCTTGACAATTGTTTTTCTTTTAGCCAAAGTAACTGCCGCATCTTTTACATAGGCATCTGAGACCGGATCTAAGCCAACAATATAATAAGGAATCGGTGAGCGAATTACTGGGCGCAGAGCAGCCCATTCTTCTTTGCTCATTGCCGCAAACGGGTCAGGCAATGTTAACAGCTCAGCGATTCTGGCTTGAAGTGACTCAAAACTTTCACCTGTAAGTGAACGATAATTCTCGAACGCGGTATAATACTTCCTTTGAGCGCTCATTATTCCAGAGTCGCCTTTTGCGCCACGATGAATACTCTTTAGATCTTTGGCTATACGCTCACGATTACCTTCTGTCTCACCGAGATAATGGAAACCACATCGGGATACAAAATCGATATATCTAAGCATTTCAGCTGAGATTTCTAAAAAAAGTGGTCGCTTACCACCAATATGCCATCTGCTTCGCGCAAAATCCTTAGCAGCTTCAACCAGCTTGGTTGATAACTGCCCTCCACGATACTCAGGATGAACGACGGTACGTGCAATTCTTACAATACGATTGACATGTTCTTGCCCCCCCCGCCGCCAGGCTTCCCAGCTCACGCCCGATGGATGGCTAAATGCTCGATCAAATGCTAAATGCCGAGGCTTGGCCATAAGCAAAGGCATTTGAAGTTCTACATAACCGACGCTGACCCATTGATTACCTATTTTTAGCTGCGCCAATAGGACAACCTTGCGTCCACCTGAGGACTTCTTTTTTGCGACACCAGGAGCGTTGAAATTCAATCCTCGATAGTGAAAGCCTTCTAGCTCTGCATGATCTACATGCTCACTGCAACAAGAGGGCTCAATTACTCTTAACGGTATTTCATCTCCAGCAAACTCAATTACTGAATTCTGCTCATATGTAGGGTAAACATTTATTAAATCTTTGGACTCAGCATTTGAAATCCAAATTCGCCTTTGCAGGCCTTCACGCAAATGCAGTATATCTCCGGGCCCAACAAGAGCGTATCTGTGTAGATAAATCGTACTTTCACCTCGCCCTGAGTCCATCACGATACGTTTCGAATCGTTCTTCACAGAGACGCGTAACACTTTGTATTCATTTTCGGATTGGCGTCGCTCAAAAAGCTCTGCATCAGTTTTCGACGAAAGCTCAGGAGACAATGCAAGCGCCTGTTCCTGCCCCTCAAATGAACTCAATTTACTCACTCTCACTATCCAAAATGTGCGGTTAGCATAAGAGTACACGCCTAGGCTAACATTCGCTCGTTGCCAATGAAATACTTGATCCGACGCGTGCTCGCCAAATACAATTTACTAACGTACATAATAGCGGATACTGCTTACGTCAGCTACGCTTCGCGCCACTCATGAAAAATCACCAACGCGACCATTGAGTAAATATATTATTCAATGACATTAAAAACAACGACATAGATCATTTTATAAACACTTAAAAATAGAAACAAACGAAAAAACCACCTTTCGGTGGTTTTTCCGTTTCAATAATGGTCGGGACGGAGTGATTCGAACACTCGACCCCTTGCACCCCATGCAAGTGCGCTACCGGGCTGCGCTACGCCCCGACTGGGCTTGAAGCATGTTCTCAATCCTGCCGAGAACGTTGAAGAATGTACCCTAACCTCCTGATAAATGAAACCTTTTTCTCAAAAAAATTTCCACTCATCAGAAAAACCTCAGGTCACTTCTTCAACACCACCAACACATCCTCCAACTCGACAATCATCTGCCGAATCAGCTGCTTGTACTGGCTCGATTCATCCTTCACCTCATCACTGGAGAGCCGCAACCGCGCCCCGCCAATGGTGAACCCCTGGTCATACAGCAGCGCCCGGATCTGGCGGATCATCAGCACATCCTGCCGCTGATAATACCGCCGGTTCCCCCGCCGCTTCACAGGGTTGAGCTGAGGAAACTCCTGCTCCCAATACCGCAGCACATGTGGCTTTACGGCACACAACTCGCTCACTTCACCGATGGTGAAGTAGCGTTTGCCCGGTATGGGGGGCAGTTCGTCGTTATGGCTTGCTTCCAGCATAGGCCTCAACCCGGGCTTTCAACTTCTGCCCTGGACGAAAGGTGACGACGCGCCGTGCGGTGATCGGGATCTCTTCCCCTGTCTTGGGGTTGCGGCCCGGCCGCTGGCGTTTGTCGCGAAGGTCGAAGTTGCCGAAACCGGACAACTTGACCTGCTCGTTCTCTTCAAGTGCGTGCCGAATTTCTTCAAAAAACAGCTCGACCAGCTCCTTGGCCTCACGCTTGTTAAGCCCCAGCTCCTCGTACAGCCTTTCGGCCATCTCAGCTTTCGTCAGAGCACCCATGCCGTTATTTCCTTAACGTGGTGTTCAACCTTTGTTCGAGCGAGGTGAGGATGTTTTGCAGGGTAGTGTTCACCTCATCGTCGTTAAGAGTGCGCGATGGATGCTGCCAGGTCAAGCCGACGGCCAGGCTTTTTCTATCAGGATCAATGCCTTTACCTTGGTAGACATCAAACAGCCTGAGGTCTGTGAGCCATTCGCCTGCATTGTCACGAATTACTTCAAGCACGTCTTGAGACGCCACATCACGTCCTGCGATCAAGGCCAGGTCGCGACGGGTTTCCGGGAACTTGGAGAGTTCGCTGAATTTCGGCAGGCGGCCTTCGACCACATCGCCCAGCACCAGCTCGAAGACGAACACCGGGCGGTCCAGGTCCAGGGCTTTGGCAAGCTCCGGGTGGAGGGCGCCGAGGTAGCCGACGTCCTTGCCGTCGCGCTGGATCACAGCGGTCTGGCCAGGGTGCAGGGCTGGGTGCTTGCCAGCGGCGAAGGTGAAGTCGCTCAGGGCGCCGCTGTAGCCCAGCAGGGCTTCGACGTCGGCCTTGACGTCGAAGAAGTCGACGGTGTCGCGGCCGTTCGCCCAGCCTTCTGGCAGGCGGCTGCCGGTGACGACGCCGGCGATCATTGGCTGCTGCTGCAGGTTACCGAGCTGGCCGACGAAGCGCAGGCCGCTTTCGAACAGGCGCACGCGGTCTTGCTGGCGGTTGAGGTTGTGCTGCAGGGCCTTGACCAGGCCTGGCCACAACGAGGCGCGCATGGCGGCCATGTCGTTGGAGATCGGGTTGGCCAGCAGCAGCGGCTCGACGCCTGGGCTGAACAGCTCGAACAGCTTCGGGTCGATGAAGCTGTAGGTGATGGCTTCCTGATAGCCGCGGGCGACCAGCAGGCGGCGCAGGTTTGGCAGCTCGCCGCGGGTTTCCGGGCGGGCTTGCGGCGCGAGGCGGGCTTGCGGGTAGCGCACTGGCAGGTTGTTGTAACCGTACAGGCGGGCCAGCTCTTCGATCAGGTCGACTTCCAGGCTGATGTCGAAGCGGTGGCTTGGGACGTTGACGGTCCACTGCCCTACCCCATCAGCTTTGGTAGCCAAGCCAAGGTTGTTGAGCAGCTGCTCGACCTGGGCCGGGTCCATCTCCATGCCGAGCATCTGGGTGATGCGGTCGGCGCGCAGGGTGACCGGGGCGACGTTTGGCAGGTGCTGTTCGCTGACGGCTTCGACGATCGGACCGGCTTCGCCGCCGACGATGTCGAGGATCAGCTGGGTGGCGCGCTCCATGGCTTCGCGGGCCAGCTGCGAGTCGACGCCGCGCTCGTAGCGGTGCGAGGCATCGGTGTGCAGGCCGTAGGAACGGGCTTTACCGGCGACGGAGATCGGCTCGAAGAAGGCGCTTTCGAGGAACAGGTCGCGGGTTTTCTCGGTGTTCACACCGCTGTGCTCGCCACCCATGACGCCGGCGATGGCCAGGGCGCGGGTGTGGTCGGCGATCACCAGGGTGTCGGCACGCAGGGCCACTTCCTGGCCGTCGAGCAGGACCAGCTTCTCGCCCTCTTCGGCCATGCGCACGCGGATGCCGCCGTTGATTTCGGCGAGGTCGAAGGCGTGCATCGGCTGGCCGAGTTCGAGCATCACGTAGTTGGTGATGTCGACGGCGGCGTCGATGCTGCGCACGTCGCTGCGGCGCAGGCGCTCGACCATCCACAGCGGGGTCGGCTTGCTCAGGTCGACGTTGCGGATGACGCGGCCCAGGTAACGTGGGCAGGCCGCCGGGGCGCTGACTTCGACCGGGCGCACTTCGTCGTGGGCCGGGGCAACGGCGGGTACGACCGGGCGGGTGACCGGGGTGTCGTACAGGGCGCTGACGTCGCGGGCCAGGCCTGCGATGGACAGGCAGTCACCGCGGTTCGGGGTCAGGCCGATCTCGATGCTGGCGTCGTCCAGGCTCAGGTACTGGCGGATGTCTTCGCCTACCGGGGCGTCGGCGGCCAGTTCCAGCAGGCCGTCGTTTTCTTCGCTGATCTGCAGCTCGGCGGCCGAGCAGAGCATGCCGAACGACTCGACGCCGCGCAGCTTGGCCTTCTTGATCTTGAAGTCGCCTGGCAGTTCGGCGCCGATCATGGCGAACGGGATCTTGATGCCTGGGCGGGCGTTAGGCGCGCCGCACACGACCTGGAAGGTTTCCTGGCCGTTGCTCACCTGGCACACGCGCAGCTTGTCGGCGTCCGGGTGTTGTTCGGTGGCGAGGATCTCGCCCACGACGATGCCGCTGAACTGGCCGGCAGCGGGGGTCACGCTGTCGACTTCGAGGCCGGCCATGGACAGGCGGGCGACCAGTTCGTCACGGGAGACTTGCGGGTTTACCCAACCGCGCAGCCACTGTTCACTGAATTTCATGCTGTTCTCCTGGAAAAGTGCGTCGATGGGGCCTAGCGGAATTGCGCCAGGAACCGCAGGTCGTTATCGAAGAACAGACGCAAATCGTTGACGCCATAGCGCAGCATGGCCAGGCGCTCGGCGCCCATGCCGAAGGCGAAGCCCTGGAATTCTTCAGGGTCGATGCCAGACATGCGCAGCACGTTCGGGTGCACCATGCCGCAGCCCATTACTTCCAGCCAGCCGGTCTGCTTGCACACGCGGCAGCCCTTGCCGGAACACATCACGCACTGGATGTCGACTTCGGCGGACGGCTCGGTGAAGGGGAAGAACGACGGGCGGAAGCGCACGGCCAGTTCTTTTTCGAAGAACACGCGCAGGAATTCTTCGATGGTGCCCTTGAGGTCGGCGAAGTTGATGCCGCGGTCGATCAGCAGGCCTTCGACCTGGTGGAACATCGGCGAGTGGGTGATATCCGAGTCGCAGCGGTATACGCGGCCCGGGCAGACAATGCGGATCGGCGGCTGGGTGGACTCCATGGTCCGCACCTGCACCGGCGAGGTGTGGGTGCGCAGCAGCATGTTGGCATTGAAGTAGAAGGTGTCGTGCATCGCCCGGGCCGGGTGGTGGCCAGGGATGTTGAGCGCTTCGAAGTTGTGGTAGTCGTCTTCGACCTCAGGGCCTTCGGCGATGCCGTAGCCGATGTGGGTGAAGAACTGCTCGATGCGCTCGAGGGTACGGGTGATCGGGTGCAGCCCGCCGGTGGTCTGGCCACGGCCTGGCAGGGTCACGTCGATGCATTCGGCGGCCAGGCGAGCGCTGAGCTCGGCCTCTTCAAAGGCGGCCTTGCGTGCGTTGAGCACGACGGTGACGCGCTCTTTGGCGTCGTTGATCAGCGCGCCGACTTTCGGGCGCTCGTCGGCTGGCAGGTTGCCCAGGGTCTTCATCACCTGGGTCAGTTCGCCCTTCTTGCCGAGGTACTGAACCCGGATCTGTTCCAGGGTATTGATGTCTTCAGCGCGCTCGACGGCCTCTAGGGCTTGGGAGACCAGCGCATCCAGGTTTTCCATGTACAGACTCCAGATACGAAAATAGGGGAAGAGCTTTGAAGGCTCTTCCCCTATCGATGACGTTCAATGCCCGGCGCCGCTAGCGCCGCCGGGTGATTGTCGCGGGTACTTAAGCCAGAACGGCTTTAGCTTTCTCGACAATCGCAGCAAACGCCGCTTTTTCGTTCACTGCCAGATCGGCCAGAACCTTACGGTCGATTTCGATCGAAGCCTTTTTCAGGCCAGCAATCAGACGGCTGTAGGACAGACCGTTGGTGCGGGCACCGGCGTTGATACGAGCGATCCACAGTGCGCGGAACTGACGCTTCTTCTGACGACGGTCACGGTAGGCATATTGACCAGCCTTGATGACAGCCTGCTTGGCAACGCGGAATACGCGCGAGCGTGCACCGTAGTAGCCTTTAGCCAGTTTCAGAATTTTCTTGTGACGCTTACGAGCGATGACGCCACGCTTAACACGAGCCATGAGTAACTTCCTCTATCTAAACCAGAATTAACGTACGCGCAGCATGCGCTCGACTTTTGCCACGTCAGACGGGTGCAGCAGGCTGGCACCGCGCAGTTGACGCTTACGCTTGGTCGACATTTTGGTCAGGATGTGGCTCTTGAAAGCGTGCTTGTGCTTGAAGCCGGAAGCGGTCTTCAGGAAGCGCTTCGCAGCACCGCTCTTGGTTTTCATTTTTGGCATGTTGGAACTCCGCATTCGATAAAATTACACAATAATCATCAGGCCTGCCGTGCCCGGGAGATTACTTCTTCTTTTTGGGGGCGATGACCATCATAAGCTGGCGTCCTTCCATCTTAGGATGCTGCTCAACGGTGCCGTATTCGGCGAGGTCGGTTTCGACCCGCTTCAACAGCTCCATGCCCAGCTCCTGGTGGGCCATCTCACGGCCGCGGAATCTCAGAGAGATCTTGGCCTTGTCCCCATCGGTAAGGAAACGTACCAGGTTGCGTAGTTTTACCTGGTAATCCCCTTCTTCCGTCCCTGGACGAAACTTGATTTCTTTGATCTGGATCTGCTTCTGGTTTTTCTTGGCTTCGTTAGCCTGCTTCTTCTTCTCGAAGAGGTGCTTGCCGTAGTCCATCACCTTGCAGACAGGCGGTACCGCGTCTGCAGAGATTTCCACCAGATCCAGCTTCGCTTCTTCAGCGATACGAAGCGCTTCATCAATCGAGACGATGCCAACCTGCTCGCCATCAGCGCCAATTAACCGAACCTCGCGGGCCGAGATATTCTCGTTGATCGGGGCCTTCGGTACAGCACGCTTATCGTTTCTCATTTCACGCTTAATAGTCATTACTCCGATTCTTGGCGTCCACGCCGGGAAACCGCTTGTGTCAGAAGCTCAACGAACTGGGCGACGGGCATGGAGCCCAGGTCTGCGCCTTCGCGAGTACGCACAGCGACGGTTCGTGTTTCGACTTCACGGTCCCCTATAACCAAAAGGTACGGGACCTTGAGCAAAGTATGCTCGCGGATTTTAAAGCCGATCTTCTCATTTCTCAAGTCCGACTTGGCACGGAAACCGCTACCGTTCAGGGCATTTTCCACTTCGAGGGCGAAATCGGCCTGTTTGTCGGTGATGTTCATGATCACCGCCTGGGTCGGTGCCAGCCACGCCGGGAACACGCCAGCGTAGTGCTCGATCAGCATGCCGATGAAGCGCTCGAACGAACCGAGGATCGCGCGGTGCAGCATGACAGGGCGCACCCGGCTGTTATCTTCGGCGATATAGCTGGCATCCAGGCGTTCTGGCAGGTTCGGGTCGTACTGCAGGGTACCGCACTGCCAGTTACGGCCGAGGCAGTCGCGCAGGGTGAACTCGATCTTCGGGCCGTAGAAGGCGCCCTCGCCCGGCTGGTATTCCCACTCCAGGCCCGACTCGTTCAGGGCGTCGGCCAGTGCACCTTCGGCACGGTCCCACAGCTCTTCGGAGCCGACACGCTTGGCCGGGCGGGTGGACAGCTTCATGGCGATATCGGTGAAGCCGAAGTCCTTGTACACGTCCAGGGTCAGCTTGATGAAGTCGGCGGCTTCTTTCTTCACCTGTTCTTCGGTGCAGAAGATGTGCGCGTCGTCCTGCACGAAGCCACGCACGCGCATGATGCCGTGCAGGGCCCCGGATGGCTCGTTACGGTGGCAGGCACCGAACTCGGCCAGGCGCAGCGGCAGGTCGCGGTAGCTCTTCAGGCCCTGGTTGAACACCTGCACGTGGCACGGGCAGTTCATCGGCTTGACCGCGTAGTCACGGCTTTCCGACGAAGTGGTGAACATGTTTTCGGCGTAGTTCGACCAGTGGCCGGAACGCTCCCAGAGGATGCGGTCGACGACTTGCGGTGTCTTGATTTCCTGGTAGCCGTTGACGCGCTGAACCTGGCGCATGTACTGCTCGAGCACCTGGTACACGGTCCAGCCGTTGGCGTGCCAGAACACCATGCCCGGGGCTTCTTCCTGCAGGTGGAAGAGGTCGAGCTGCTTGCCGATCTTGCGGTGGTCGCGCTTTTCGGCTTCTTCGATGCGCTGGATGTAGGCAGCCAGCTGCTTCTTGTCGGCCCAGGCGGTGCCGTAGACGCGTTGCAGCTGCTCGTTCTTGGCATCGCCGCGCCAGTAGGCGCCGGACAGCTTGGTCAGCTTGAATGCCTTGAGGAAGCGCGTGTTCGGCACGTGCGGGCCACGGCACATGTCGACGTATTCTTCGTGGTAGTACAGGCCCATGGCCTGCTCGTCCGGCATGTCTTCGACCAGGCGCAGCTTGTAGTCTTCGCCACGGGCCTTGAACACTTCGATGACTTCGGCGCGCGGGGTCATCTTCTTGACCACGTCGTAGTCTTTTTCGATCAGCTCCATCATGCGCTTTTCGATGGCGGCCATGTCTTCAGGGGTGAAGGGGCGCTCGTAGGCGATGTCGTAATAGAAGCCTTCGTCGATCACCGGGCCGATCACCATCTTGGCGGTCGGGTACAGCTGTTTCACTGCGTGGCCGACCAGGTGGGCACACGAGTGGCGGATGATCTCCAGTCCCTCTGCATCTTTAGGGGTGATGATCTGCAGGGTGGCGTCGTGGTTGATCAGGTCGCAGGCATCGACCAGCTTGCCGTCGACCTTGCCGGCCACGGTGGCCTTGGCCAGGCCTGCGCCGATGGATGCGGCGACGTCGGCGACGGATACGGCGTGATCAAACGAACGTTGACTGCCATCGGGAAGAGTAATAACGGGCATGGCGCCTCCTCTCCTAGTGGTGACCCCTACCAAAGGTCACGTGGGTTGGGATGAGCCAGTACAAGATCCGACCTGCCTTCCCTTCAGGGAAGCCTGCCTCACAGTGGCAGAAGCCTTTCAGCTTGCCAGGGACGAACCAGAGTGACTGGAAAGAAAAAGTTGCGAGCTGCCAGTGGCTAGCTGCAAGCCGAGCATGCTAGCACGCGGGTTGTGCGGCTCGTAGAAATATTTGGAAATTACGCCGCGCCGGTGAACTAACGCGGAAAAAGTCCGATCAGACCTTGGGAAGCAACCTACTCTTGATGAGACCTTAACCCAAGGAGTAACCGGTTATGCGAGTACCGTCTCTTCTGGCTCTGGCGGCTGCTGGCGCCCTGCTGCTGCCGATGGCTGCCAATGCTGGCAACTTCCCAGCCGGGAAGGAAGCCGGCTACATGGCCCAGTGCACCCAAGTCGCCAGCAGCCAAGGCGTCGACCCCGCCACCGCGAAAAAGCACTGCGACTGTGGTGCCCAGGCGATCAAAAAGAATTTCACCGACGCGGAAATTGCCGACCTGGACAGCAAGGATGGCGTCGATGCCAAGCTGATGCAGAAGGCGCAAACCGTGGTGAAACAGAGCTGCGCGCCGAAGAGCTGAAACCTTAAAGCCAGAGCAGGCCAGGCATTATTTGCCATGGATCAACATCCTGCGAAGGTAAAAGGCGCTAGATGCGCAGAAATGGACTATGATGTCCCCCGTGCTCCGTAGCCTCGGCCGCATTGCACCACTGAAAAATCTAAATGTTCTGGAGATTCACCTCATGTCCAATCGCCAACAAGGCACCGTCAAATGGTTCAATGATGAAAAAGGCTACGGCTTCATCACCCCAGCAGGCGGCGGCGACGACCTGTTCGTACACTTCAAAGCCATCGAATCCGACGGCTTCAAGAGCCTGAAAGAAGGCCAGACTGTTTCCTTCGTCGCCGAGCGCGGCCAGAAGGGCATGCAGGCTGCGCAGGTTCGTCCGGAGTAATTCGGGCAGCTGTAAAAAAACCCGCCACTTGTGGCGGGTTTTTTTTTGGGCTTTT
>NZ_BCBG01000066.1:0-19458 GCF_001320485.1 Pseudomonas sp. NBRC 111130 | reverse complement strand
GCGCCGCGCGGGCGGCGCTCGATTTATGCCCCACCACATAACCCAAGCCAGGTACTTGGTAGCCTCAAATCTCTCTCCCGGCGAACATTGCCTATCCACAATCCCTGAGTAACCTAATTTTTCCGCAGCGCCCTACGTCTACCTGAGAACCTCCCTGCGCCAGGCGCGCAGTGGCATCCATCACTCAAGGAGACAGGCAATGACTTCCGTATTCGACCGCGACGATATCCAGTTCCAGGTAGTGGTCAACCACGAAGAGCAATACTCCATCTGGCCGGACTACAAGGCCATCCCCGAAGGCTGGCGCGCGGTAGGCAAGAGCGGCCTGAAGAAGGATTGCCTGGCCTACATCGACGAAGTCTGGACCGACATGCGTCCCTTGAGCCTGCGCCAGCAGATGGCCGCAGCTGCCGCCCAGTGACCCCGCTCAACCTGCTGTGCCTGCCGTATTCCGGGGCCAGTGCCATGGTCTACAGCCGCTGGCGGCGCAAGCTGCCGGCCTGGCTGCAGGTGCGCCCGGTCGAACTCCCTGGGCGGGGGGCACGCATGGGCGAGCCGCTGCAGACCGACATGCAGGCGCTGGCCCGGCAGTTGGCCAGTGAGCAACGCCTGGCCGTCAACGCGCCTTATGCGTTGCTCGGCCATAGTCTTGGCGCACTGCTGGCCTTCGAACTGGCCCACGAACTGCGCGCATTGGGCTGCCCGGCACCGCTGGCGCTGTTCGCTTGCGGCACGGCGGCGCCCACCCGGCGCGAGGATTACGATGGCCACAACTGGCGCGACCCCAAGAGCGATGACCAGCTCAAGTCCGAACTGCGCGAACTCAATGGCACGCCGGAGGAGGTGCTGGCCAATGCCGAGCTGATGAGCCTGACCTTGCCCACCCTGCGCGCTGACTTCCTGCTCTGCGGCCGTTATCTCTACCGTCAGCGGCCTGCCTTGCAGTGCCCGCTGCATGTGCTCGGTGGCGAAGCGGACCGGGCCAGCGCAGAGCAACTGCAGGCCTGGCGCAGGGAAACCCTCGGTGCCTTTTCGCTGCAGATGTTCCCCGGCGGCCACTTCTTCATCCACGAGCACGAGGACCAGGTGCTCGCTGCGCTGACACAGGCCCTTGAGGCGTATCGGCTTTCTGCCTGATTGACGGCGCCGCCTGCCTGGGGGAGGCTAGGCCTTTTTCCAGGCAAGAGGCGGACAATGCTGATCGAACATCACAAGGCCACGTTGCTGGTGGTCGACATCCAGGAAAAGCTCATCGGCGCCATGAGCGACCCTCAAGGCACTCGCGCCCGAGCGCGCTGGTTGCTCTCGGCCTGCCATGACCTGGAACTGCCGATCGTGATTTCCGAGCAGTACCCCAAAGGCCTGGGTCACACCTTGTCGGAACTGATCGCGGTGGCCCCGGCGGCAGAAGTGGTGGAAAAGACCCATTTCTCCTGCGTGGCCGCCCAATGCTTGCCGGCCGGCCTGATGGCCCGTGAGCAGGTCATCGTCTGCGGCATGGAAACCCACGTCTGCGTGCTGCAGACCGTGCTTGGCCTGCTGGCCCTGGGCAAGCAGGTGCTGGTGGTCGAGGATGCCTGCGACAGCCGTACCCCGGCCAACAAAGCCGCGGGCCTTGCGCGCATGCGCCAGGCCGGGGCGCAAGTGGTGACCCGGGAAATGGTGCTGTTCGAGCTCATGGGCAGCGCCAGCCACCCGCAGTTCCGCCACATCAGCAAGACCTATCTGGTCGGTGAACAGCCCTGAACGGCCGTCTGTTGGCGGCCGGGCTGATGGCCCTGGCGCTGTTGCAGGGGTGCGCCGGGCGCCGCGAGGAAGAGCCGGAGGCCGACCCGGCCAAGGTTCGCGCTCAGCTGATGCGCCTGCTGCCGGCCCAGGCCAGGGACCGCGAAGGCTGGGCCAGGGATATCCAGGTGGCGTTCGAGGCCCAGCGCATTGCGCCGAGCAAGCGCAACCTGTGCGCGGTGCTGGCGGTGACCGAGCAGGAGTCGACCTTCAATGCTGACCCGCAAGTGCCCGGCCTCGGGCGCATCGCCCGTGAGGAAATCGACCGCCGTGCGGCGCGCCTGCACATTCCCAAGCTGCTGGTCGACGCTGCACTGAAGACGCCTTCAGGCAATGGCCAGAGCTATCAGCAGCGCCTGCTGGCAGTGCGCAGCGAGAAGCAACTGAGCGCGCTGTACGACGAGTTCATCGCGCGCTTGCCGTTGGGCAAGACCTTGCTGGACGGCTTGAACCCTGTGCACACCGGCGGGCCGATGCAGGTCAGCATTGATTTCGCCGAAAAGCACGCCAAGGATTATCCCTACACCTATGACGGCACCCTTCGCCAGGAAGTCTTCAGCCGCCGTGGGGGCATGTACTTCGGTATTGCCCATCTGCTCGGCTATCCGGTGCATTACGAGCGCCAGCTGTACCGCTTCGCTGATTTCAACGCGGGGTGGTACGCCAGCCGCAATGCCGCGTTCCAGGCTGCCTTGAGCAAGGTCACGGGGGCATCCCTGGCGCTGGATGGCGACCTGGTCGCCCCCGGTTCGATCATGCCCGGCAGCACTGAGCAGGCGGCGCGCAAGCTCGGGGTCAAGCTGGGGCTGCGCAACACACAGATCCGCAACCAGCTGGAGCTCGGTGACAGCCTGGCGTTCGAGGACAGCAAGCTGTACAGCGGGGTGTTTGCCCTGGCCGATGCGGCTGCGGGCAAGCCGCTGCCGCGGGCCGTGCTGCCGGGGATCGAGCTGAAAAGCCCGAAGATCACCCGTAAGCTGACGACCGCCTGGTTTGCCGGGCGGGTGGACGAGCGTTATGAGCGGTGCATGAATCGATAGCGCATGGCCAAGGCCCTGCAGGCAGCCTGTTCAGGCCGACAGCAACGGCCAGCCCTGGTGATGCTCCACCAGAAAATCCACGAACACCCGCACCCGTGCCGGCATCGCCGGCCCGCCGACGAATACCGCATGCAGCGGTTCGCGGTCGCCTGGGTTGTAGTCTTCCAGTAGCGCTACCAGTTGTCCGTTTTTCAGCTCATCGGCTACGGTAAAGGTCCCGATCCGGGCAATGCCCGCCCCCAGCCTGGCCAGCTGCGCCAACGCCTCGCCACTGCTGCACTCGATATTCCCCGTCACTTTCAGTGAAAAATCCTCCCCCGCCCGGCGAAACGGCCAATCCGGTGCTGCACGCCGGAAGTTGAAGCGCAGGCAGTTGTGCTGCGCCAGGTCCTCCGGCACCTGCGGCGCGCCACAGCGTGACAGGTAGTCGGGCGAAGCGACCACCACCTGGCCGGTATGACCGATGCAGCGTGCACTGAGCGAGCTGTCTGGCAGCTGGCCGAAGCGCAGCGCCACGTCGGCCTGACCGCCATGGATATCGGCGATTTCATCGCTCAGCGTCAGGTCCACCAGCACCTGCGGATACAACGCGCTGAACGCCGTCAGCAACGGCACCACCGTCTGCCGCCCATGCCCCAGCGCCGCGCTGACCCGCAAGCGCCCGCGCGGCACGCCCTGATCGGTGATCGCCTCTTCGACTTCCAGCAGGTCGGCCAGGATGCGCCGCGCCCCGCGCAGGTACGCCTCACCCTCGGTGGTGAGGGTGATCGCGCGGGTGGTGCGCAGCAGCAGGCGGGTACCCAGGCGCTGCTCGGCGCGGGCGATGATGCGACTCACCGCCGAGGGTGTCAGGCCCAGCTCGCGGGCCGCGGCAGACAGGCTGCCGGCATCCACCACCTTGGCAAAAACCTCCATCTCCCCGGATCGCCCGTTGAAATCCATCTGTGCCTCCAGCGCAAAGGTGGTTACCGGGAAACCGGTCTAGTGCATTCAAAAGTCTTATCGTAGCATTCCCGTCATAGATAAGGAGCCTTGTATGCGTATCAATCCCCCTCTCGTCGCGCTCGCCATCGGTGCCTTCGGCATCGGTGTGACCGAGTTCGCCCCCATGGGCATGCTGCCCGGCATTGCCAGCGACCTCGGCGTGTCGATCCCGGCGGCAGGCCTGCTGGTCAGTGCCTACGCGCTAGGTGTGCTGATCGGTGCCCCGTTGATGACCCTGGCCACCGGCAAAGTGCCGCGGCGCTACCTGCTGATCGGGTTGATGGCCATCTTTACCCTGGGCAACCTGCTTTCGGCCCTGGCCACCGATTACCAGAGCCTGCTGATTGCACGGGTGGTGACCTCGCTCAACCATGGCGCGTTCTTTGGCGTCGGCTCGGTGGTGGCGGCCAGCGTGGTGCCGCCCGAGAAGCGGGCAGGGGCGGTGGCCGCCATGTTCATGGGCCTGACCCTTGCCACCATTGGCGGTGTGCCGCTGGCCACTTGGTTCGCAGAGCTGCTCGGCTGGCGTACGGCGTTCTGGGGCATTGCCGGCCTGGGCCTGGTGGCGATGGCTTCGCTGTGGTTCGCGCTGCCCAGTGTGCCGCTGCCCAAGAGCGCAGGTGTGATGGCCGAAATCCGTGTGCTGGGGCGTGGGCCGGTGCTGGCGGCGCTGACCCTGACCGTGGTCGGCTCCAGCGCGATGTTCACCGTGTTCACCTACATTGCACCGATCCTTCACAGCCAGGCGCAGGCTTCCACGACCTTCATCACCGCCATGCTGGTGCTGTTCGGCATTGGCCTGACCCTGGGCAACGCGTGGGGCGGCAAGGCCGCGGATCGCTCGGTCGAGCGTACCTTGATCGTGTCGTTGCTGGTGTTGATTGCAGTGCTGCTGGTGTTCCCGGCGATGCTTGGCTGGTCGCTGCCGACGGCGCTGGCCATCCTGATCTGGGGCATTGCCAGTTTCGCCCTGGTGCCGCCGCTGCAGATGCGCGTGATGGATGCCGCCAAGGACGCGCCCAACTTGGCCTCGGCGGTGAACATTGGCGCGTTCAACCTGGGCAATGCGATTGGTGCGGCGCTGGGCGGCGCGGTGATCAACGCAGGGTTGGGATACTCGGCGGTGTCGTTTGCCGGGGCCGGGATGGCGCTGCTGGGGCTGCTGCTGACCATCGCCTGGCGATCGCGGCCGGCAGTGCCGGTGCAGCAGACGGCGTAACGAACAGTGGGCTGCAAAGCAGCCCCGTTTGTGTAGACTTGCCGGGTGCCGATAAGGAAATCACCATGCATCCCACCCAGGCCGATATCGAAGCCTTGCTGTGCTACCAGGCCCAGCTCTACCCCAATGGCGTAGCGATCAAGACCTACACCCTCCAGGAAGGCAGCCTTTGGCCCGATTATCAAACGGTGGTCAGCGCGTTTTACCAGGAGGCCGGCAGGGACTGCTGGATCGACGTCAATTACCGGCCCACCGCCGACCACCTGCTCAGCGCCCCTGACACCATCGCCCAGGCCACCTTGCCCCAACTGCAGAGCCTGCTGACCTACTGCGTGCGTGGTGAACGGTTCTGTGACGGCCATTGGGCGGCCATGATCGAACGGGGCCACGTGCAGCGCATCCTCTCGCGTTTGGCCGCGTTTGCCTGAAGGCACGCAAATAGCTTGGCTCGGTACCATCTTCCCGCTGTTCATCAGCCGCCAGGCCGAAGTCGGCGCCGAGTACGACCTGGGCCGAGTCGCCTTCACTGCCAGCGCGTTGCGCATTCGCCAGCCGGCCTACGAGACCAACGCCATATCACGAGTGTTCGGCCGCCACGCCGCGCACCTACCTGCTCTGCGCCATCCTCGGTTTCTGAAGCGTGCTCAGCGGCTACCTGCTCAAGGCAGGCCGTTGCGTCCATGGGCAAGGTAGCCAGGCCGCTGGCTCAGGCGTTGGTAATAGTCACTCACGGCGGGCAGTTGGGGATGATCGATCGGTGTGGCGAACCAGCGCTGCACCGACAGGCCGATGGGGATGTCGGCCAAGGTGAAGTGCTTGCAAGCGACGAACGCGCCGGTCGCAGCCAGTTGCCGATCGAGGATGCCCATGTAGCGCGCCCACTCTGCGCAACCGGCCGCCAGCGCCTGGGTATCCTGATGCGCAGGCGAGTGGCGTACCCGCGACATGAACGGGTAACTCCACGCCCGGTTCAGGTCAGAGGCCTGCCAGTCGATCCACTGGTCGATGCGCGCCCGTGCCTGTGCTTCGCTTGGGTAGCAGGCCGCATCGCCATAGCGGTTGGCCAGGTAGCGGATGATGCTGTTGGATTCCCACAGCGTGAAATCGCCGTCCTGGATCACCGGGACCATGGCGTTGGGGTTGAGCGTGAGGAATTCGGGCGCATCGGTGGGCCGGAAGCCGTTGCCCCAGTCTTCGCGGGTGAAGGGGATGCTGAATTCGGCACAGGCCCACAGCACCTTGCGCACGTTGATCGATGAGGCCCTGCCCAGTATCCGTAACATAGCTTCGTCCTTGATGGGGGGAGTGCTGATCGTCAACGACCGCATTGTTTGGGTCAAGCGGGATCTGAAGCAGACATTCACCTGCGGCTCTGGCAAGGTGGAACGCCGATCACGTCAGGCTTGAATCGCCCATGGATGCCTTCTACCTCATCGCCCTCGGTGCCATCGTCGCCGGTTTCGTCCAGGGCCTTTCCGGCTTTGCCTTCGGCATGGTCGCGATGTCGTTCTGGGCCTGGGGCCTGGAACCACGCCTGGCGGCGTCGCTGACCGTGTTCGGCAGCCTCACCGGCCAGCTGATCGCCGTGTTCAGCGTGCGACGCGGCTTCAGCTGGGCGCTGTTGTGGCCGTTCTTGCTCGGCGGCCTGGCCGGCATCCCGCTGGGGGTGTGGGTATTGCCGTACCTGGACATGCTCTGGTTCAAGGCGGTGTTCGGCACCTTGCTGGTGCTGTGGTGCCCGCTGATGCTGCTGGCGCCGCGCCTGCCACGGCTGCCGGGCAACCGCCTGGCCGATGGTGCGGTGGGCCTGGTGGGCGGGGCGCTCGGCGGAATCGGTGGTTTTACCGGCACAGTGCCTACACTGTGGTGTACCTTGCGCGGCTTCGAGCGTGATACCCAGCGTGCGGTGATCCAGAACTTCAACCTGTCGATGCTGCTGGTGACCATGCTCACCTACCTGGGCACCGGCGTGGTGACCCGCGACATGCTGCCCGCGTTCGCTGTGGTGCTGCTGTCCATGGCACTGCCGGCGCTGCTGGGCACGCGGGTGTACCTGGGAATCAGCGAGCTGGCGTTTCGCCGGGTGGTGCTGGGGTTGTTGACCGCCTCGGGGGTGGCCATGCTCATGGCATCGCTGCCGCAGTTGTCGAGCCGTTGAGTGCTTGCCTGGAGGCACTGAACTTGGCACCCTTTGCGCCGCTTCGATCTTCCGTGCCGTAACAGAAGGAACCGCACCGTTGAGTTGGGACAAAGTCGGCAAACGTCTGATCGCCATGCTGCTTGGCCTGATGGTCATCCTGGTGGCTTATATGCTGCTCAAGCCCCAGTCACGGCTCGAGGCGACCTTGACCTACGCTTACCTGACCTATCCCAGCCAGTTCAGCGAGCGCATCAGCCGGGCCAACGCGCAGCTCAAGTACGAGCAGTTGCAGCCGCGCATCAACACCATCAGCGACGGCGCGTTGAACCCGTATCAGGTCGACAAGCTGATCGAACTGGCCCAGGCACCTTATGCGCAGCTGTTTGCCAAACCCTTCGAAGCCGGGTTGGTCGACCACCGTACTGGCTTGCTCATCGACCTGCACACCCGTGGCGACAGTGATGTGCGTGAGGTGAAGATCCGGCTGCCGGCCAAGGGCCTGGTGCAGGTACGCGATGGGTCGGGTAACGACACCCTGTACGAGGCGGCGACGGCGCAGGTAGAGATACCGGCCATCAAGAAGGGCAGCGAGTGCCGGGTCTGGGTGTATTTCGACGCCGACTACGCACAGATTCGCCAGGGTGGCATCGGTGTCAGTTTTGCTGGTGGCGAGGCCACTGTGCGGGTCTACCGTGAATTCACTGGGTTCCCGGCGCTGGTGGCACGCTACAGCCGCGAGTTGGTGGGGTTGCTCGCGGCATTGATGCTCAGCGTGCTGGGGATGGGGTACGCCTGCCTGGCCCGGCGGCGCGCCCTGGCCTGAGCATTCCTGCACCGGCCTCTTCGCGGGCTTGCCCGCTCCCACAGGTACTGCACAAGGCTTGAGAGCTGTGGTGTCCCTGTGGGAGCGGGCAAGCCCGCGAAGAGGCCGGTACAGGATCACTCAGGCTGGAACCATGGCAAAGCCCACGCCAAAGCGGTTCCAGGCGTTGATGGTGGCGATGGCCAAGGTCAGGTTGGCCAGCTCGGCCGGCTCGAAGTGCTGCTGCAGCGCTTCGTATTCTGCTTGCGGGGCGCCACGCTCGGGCAGACGGGTCAGGCATTCCACCCAGGCCAGCGCGGCACGTTCACGCGGGGTGAAATAATTCGTTTCCTGCCAGGCGCACAGGGTCTGCAAGCGCGCCTCGGTCTCGCCGGCCTTGCGCGCGTCATTGGCATGCATGTTCACGCAGTAGGCGCAGCCGTTGATCTGCGAAGCCCGCAGGCGCACCAGCTCAAGCAGTGAGTTTTCCAGGCCACTCTTGGCCAGGGCCTGCTCCAGGCCGACCATGGCCTTGTAGGCTTCCGGCGCGTGTTTGGCCCATTCGATACGGTTGTGCATGACGTGCTCCAGGGATGTGTGTGGACATGCCGCTACCTTAGCGCCGAGCGGTGACTGGCCCGATAGCCAATCGCGCGCTTTGCCGGGAGGCCAATCGGGCCATTAAGGTGGCCACTGACCTGCATCCAATCTCTTCATTTCTTCCCTGACTGCCTGGACAGGATAATGGCCGGGTCTTGCTTGGGAGTTTCGATACGTGATGAGAGGGGCGTTGAACCTGTTGCTGGTGATCTTGCTAGCACTGAACCTGAGACCGATCCTGACCAGTATTGGCCCGTTGCTCGAGCCGATGCGCGCCAGCACCGGGCTGGGCTACCAGCAGGCGGCATTGCTGACGGCGTTGCCGGTACTGTGCATGGGCCTGGTGCCGTTGTTGCAGCCCTGGCTGCGGCGCTGGGTCAGCGAACATGGCTGCATGCTCGCCGGCCTTGGCGCCATTGCCCTGGCCTGCCTGTGGCGGCTGCAACTGGACAGCGCCTGGGCGCTGATCGCCAGCGCGGTACTGGCCGGGTTGGGCGTGGCGGTGGTGCAGGGCATGATGCCGGGCTTGGTCAATCGCTGGTTCCCCGGCCGCCTGGCCGGGACCATGGGCCTGTACTCGGCGGCGCTGATGTGTGGCGGCGGCCTGGCTGCGGTGCTCGGCCCGTCTATCAGCGGGCACTTCGGCCACTGGCAGGCCGGGCTGGGCTTGTGGGCGATCCCGGCGCTGCTGGCGGTGCTGGCCTGGGCCGTGCTGCGGCCCCGGGCATACGCACCGAAGCTGGCCGGCGCCGCTGGCGGGCACTGGTTCGGCACGCGGCGGGCCTGGCTGCTGGCGCTGTACTTCGGCCTGATCAATGGCGGCTATACCAGCATGGTCGCCTGGCTACCGGCCTACCACCTGGAGCACGGTGGCACGGCGCAGGGCGGTGGCGGCCTGGTCGGCCTGATGACCATTTTCCAGGTGTGCGGTGCCCTGGGCCTGCCGCTGTTGCTGCGCGGCGTTGCTGACCGGCGCCCGGGCTTGTGGCTGGCACTGTCGATCCAGCTGGCGGGCTTCCTTGGCTTGCTGCTGGCACCGACGCTGGCCATGGGCCTGTGGGTAGCGCTGATCGGCTTTGGCTTGGGCGCTTGCTTCAGCCTGAGCCTGACCTTGACCCTGGAGCACCTCCAGACGCCCGCTGAAGCCGGCAGCCTGGCGGCCTTCGTGCAGGGCATCGGCTTCATCATCACCGGCATCATCCCGTACATCACCGGTTGGTTGCGGGATGTCAGCGGTGATTTCCAGGCATCGTGGACGCTGCTGACCGTCACCGTGCTGGCGATGCTGCTGGTGACCGCCTGTTTCGCCCCACGCGGCTACGCAGCGGCCATCGCCCGGCCGCGGCAGGCTGGCGAGGCGGCGCTCAACTGAGACGTTGCAAGGTATCGCGGACGCGGTCCAGTGCCGGGTCGATGTCCAGCAGCTCGATGGCGCCGAAGCCCAGCAGCAACCCTTGGCGCACGGGCGCTTCGCTGAAGAACGGCGCCAGCGAGTACAGGCCCACCTCCACCTTGCGGGCGAGGTTGGCCAGCAACTCGACATCCACCCCAGGCCGCGCCAGCGCGCTCAGGTGGAACCCTGCATTGGCGGGCACGGCGCTGAACCAGGGCGCCAGGTCGCCGTCCAGCCGCGCCAGAATGCGTTCGCGGCGGCCGCTGTAGATGTCATGGCAGCGGCGGATATGCTTGTTCAGGTGGCCCTCGCCAATGAACCGAGCCAGGGCCCACTGCAGCAAGGTCGGGCTGTGCCAGTCGCTCAGGTGTTTGGCCACGCAGGCGGCGCTGAGCACTGCCGGAGGCAGCACCGCGTAACCCAGGCGCAGCTCTGGCAGCAAGGTCTTGGAAAAGGTCCCGACATACGCCACCAGCCCTTGCCGGTCGAGGCGCTGCAGCGCATCGGCGGCCTGGCCCTGGTAGCGGAATTCGCAGTCGTAGTCGTCCTCGATGATCAACGCGCCTAGCTCGGCGGCCCGCGCCAGCAAGGCATGACGGCGGGCCTCGCTCATCGGCATGCCGAGCGGAAACTGGTGCGAAGGCGTCACGTAGATCAGCCGAGTGCCCTCGGCGATGTGAGAAACGCACAGTCCCTCATCGTCCACCGGCACGGATTGCAGCTTTGCCCCCAGGGCCAGGAACAGCTGGCGTGCGGGCGGGTAGCCGGGGTCTTCCATGGCCACCTGGCAGCCGGGCTCGACCAGTACCCGGGCGATCAGGTCCAGGGCCTGTTGGGCGCCATTGCACACCAGTACATCTGCCCCATTGCAATGCACGCCACGGGCATAGGCGATATGGCGGGCAATGGCCTCGCGCAGTTCGGGCAAGCCCTGGGCGGCAAACTGCCGTTCGGGGTGTCGCTGGCTGCGGCGCAGCGCGTAGTTCAGGCAACTGCGCCACTGGTCGAAGGGGAACTGCGCCTTGTTCGAGGCACCGCCGATGAAGTCATAGCGCGACGGGGCTTCCTGGGTGCGCCTGGCAAGTACCGTGGCGCGTTGCTGCCAGCGCTCCAGGGCGGCGGCAGCGGCCAGGGGCACGGTGGAGGGTTCATGGGTGCGCAGCGCTTGGCGCGGGGTGATGAAGGTGCCGCGGCCGACCACGCCGCTGAGCAGGTTGTCGTAGGTCAACCGCGAATAGGCCTCGGCCACGGTCTTGCGCGACACGCCCAGTTGCTCGGCCAGCAGCCGGGTCGGCGGCAGTTGCGTGCCGGCGGCCAGGTGGCCGCTGTCGATGCCGGCGCGCAGTTGCTGGTAGAGCTGGTCGGCCAGGCCTTTGCGGCCGTCCAGGCGGATATGCAGTTCCATGATCGCTGTCCCAGGCACGAGAGTGCTGAGGATAGCGGATCAGAACCGTGCGGTGCTCACCGTGATGTAGCCCTTGTCGTTGAGGTCGATGCATATCACCGTTTCATCCGCCGAAGCCTTGCGTTTCTGCTTGATGCGCACGCCCTTGACGCCGATGGCGCGCATCCGGTGGCGGATGGCTCGCCCGCAGGGATCGAAGAAGATCTCGCTGGCAAGCAGTTCGATGCGCTCGACCAGTTGCCGGGTGTATTCGTCGGTTGCACAAAAGAACAGCACGCCTGACAGGTGTGGGTCGTCGTCCGGGTTGTTGACGTCGTGGGCCAGCAGCTCGCGCAGGGCACTGCGCAGTTCGGCCTGGGTGCGGGAATCTGGGTGCATGCGCAGGGTCCTCTGTGGCGAAGACGTCGATCATGTTTTGACCGACCCAAGGGCGGCAAGTAAGGCACTTCGGAATGCGCTGTGGGAATTTTCTGTGAATCCCAAGAAGGTGAGAATGCCGACCCGCAGCGGCGCAGCCTGCACTACGCAGCGGGTGGGCATTTCCACGAAGGTTGTTACTGCTCAGCCTCCTGCTTGAACTTCAAACGCCACCCATGCAGCAACGGCTCGGTATACCCGCCAGGTTGCTCACGCCCCTTGAACACCAGCTCCTGTGCTGCACGGTATGCATGCGAGCCCGCGAAATTACCGGCCATCGGCCGGTACGCCGGATCCCCGGCATTTTGCTGGTCCACCACCTTGGCCATGCGCTGCAAAGTCGTCTCGACCTGATCACTGCCGACCACCCCATGATGCAGCCAGTTGGCGATGTGCTGGGCCGAGATGCGCAAGGTGGCACGGTCTTCCATCAACCCCACGTCATGGATGTCCGGCACCTTCGAGCACCCGACGCCTTGCTCCACCCAGCGCACGACATACCCCAGGATGCCCTGGCAGTTGTTGTCCAGCTCGGCCTGGATATCCTCGGCATTCCAGGGCCGGCCCGGGCTGACCGGGATGCTCAGCAGGTCATGCAGCAACTGTTCGCGCTCGGCGTTCAGGTCGACGCTTTCCAGTTGCGCCTGTACAGCCGGCACGTCCACCTGGTGATAATGCAGCGCATGCAAGGTCGCGGCAGTCGGTGAGGGCACCCAGGCGGTGTTGGCGCCGGCGCGGGGCTGGGCGACCTTCTGCTCGAGCATGGCCGCCATCAGGTCAGGCATGGCCCACATGCCCTTGCCGATCTGCGCCTTGCCGCGCAGGCCGCAGGCCAGGCCCACCAGCACGTTGCTGCGTTCGTAGGCCTGGATCCAGGCGCTGCCTTTCATGTCGCCCTTGCGCAGCATGGCGCCGGCTTCCATGGCGCTGTGCATCTCGTCGCCGGTGCGGTCGAGGAACCCGGTGTTGATGAACACCACCCGCGCTCCCGCGCTGGCGATGCAGGCCGCGAGGTTGACGCTGGTGCGCCGCTCTTCGTCCATGATGCCCATCTTCAAGGTGTGCCGGGGCAGGCCCAGCAGGTCCTCGACACGGCCGAACAGTTGGTCGGCGAAGGCCACTTCGGCCGGGCCATGCATCTTCGGCTTGACGATGTACAGGCTGCCTTCGCGGGAGTTGCCGCGACGCTTGAGGTCGTGCAGACCGATCAGGCTGGTGACCACGGCGTCAAGGATGCCCTCGGGGATCTCCCGGCCATCGCGGTCGTGGATCGCCGGGTTGGTCATCAGGTGGCCGACGTTACGGATGAACAGCAGCGAGCGGCCGGGCAGGGTCAGTGGCTGGCCATCCGCACCCTGATATTCGCGGTCCTTGGCCAGCATGCGGGTGAAGGTCTCGCCACCCTTGCTGACCTGCTCGCTGAGGTCGCCCTTCATCAGCCCCAGCCAGTTGCGGTAGACATTCACCTTGTCCTCGGCATCCACTGCCGCCACCGAGTCCTCGCAGTCGATGATGGTGGTCAACGCCGCTTCGATGAGGATGTCCTTGACCCCGGCGGGGTCGGCTTTGCCGATGGTGCTGGTTGGGTCGACCTGGATTTCGACATGCAGGCGATGGTGTTGCAGCAGGATGGCCGTTGGTTGGCCGGGTTGGCCTTGATAGCCGCGCAGCTGCGCAGGCTCCGCGAGGCCGACCTGGCGGCCATCGCGCAAGGTCACCGACAGGTTGCCCTGGTCGACCGTGTAGGTCTGGGCGTCGGTGTGGGAAGCACCTGCGAGCGGTGCCGAGCGGTCGAGGAATTCCCGGCCGAAAGCAATGACCTTGGCGCCGCGCTCCGGGTTGTAGCCCTGGCCGCGCCCGGCGCTGTCACTGTCGGGGATGGCGTCGGTACCGTACAGGGCGTCATACAGCGAGCCCCAGCGGGCGTTGGCGGCGTTCAGCGCGTAGCGGGCATTGCTCAGCGGCACTACCAGTTGCGGGCCGGCCTGCTCGGCGATTTCGCGGTCGACCTGGTTGGTGCTGATGCGCACGTGCTGCGGGGTTTCAACGAGGTAGCCGATGCGGCGCAGGAACGCCTGGTAGGCAGCCATGTCACGGATCGGGCCCGGGTGCTGGCGGTGCCAGTTGTCCAGTTCGTGCTGCAGGCGCTCGCGTTCGGCGAGCAGCTCGCGGTTGCGTGGGGCCAGGTCGTGGACCAGGGTGCTGAAGCCTTGCCAGAAGCTGGCGGCGTCGATGCCGGTGCCAGGCAGCACTTCATCCTCGATGAAGCGTTGCAGGATCGGGGCGACTTTGAGGGGATGGGGCATTGTCTTCTCGCTCAGTGTACAGATTCAGAGAATGTGCTGCTTGTGCCGGCCTCTTCGCGGCTAAAGCCGCTCCTACAGGTACTGAGCAACCGTTGAAACCTGTGCTGTCCCTGTGGGAGCGGGTTCACCCGCGAAGGGTGCGGCGCCGATTCAAAGGGCCGCCACGCCCGCCTTGGCTACCTGGGCATCCTGCTCGGGCTTGACCCCGGACACGCCGACGGCGCCCACCACCTGGCCGTCGACCAGCACGGGCACGCCGCCTTCCAGGCTGGTCAGCAGTGGCGCGGTGACAAAGGCGGTACGCCCGCCATTGACCATTTGCTCGAAGTCGCGGGTTTCCTTGCGCCCCAGGGCGGCACTGCGGGCCTTTTCCATGGCGATGTAGGCACTCGACGGGGCACAGCCGTCCATACGCTCCAGGGCCAGCGGGTGGCCGCCGTCGTCGACCACGGCGATGGTCACCTTCCACTGTTGCGCCTGGGCTTGCTGGCGGGCGGCGGCGAGCAGGCGGCTCACTTCCGCCTGGCCGATCACGGGTTTGCTATGCATGGCTGTTCTCCTGGCTCAAGGCTGCTTCGACGATTTCGATCCAGTGCCGCACCGGCGTGCGCCCGGCCCCGTCGAGGTGGGTCTGGCAGCCGATGTTGGCGGTAGCGATGACCTGTGGTTTGCCGCTTTCCAGCGCGTTCAGGCGGTTGTCGCGCAATTGCCGCGACAGCACCGGCTGGGTCAGCGAATAGGTGCCGGCCGAGCCGCAGCACAGGTGGCCGTCCGGCACTGCGGTAAGGGTGAAGCCCAGGCGCGTCAGCAGGCTTTCGACCTGGCCGCCGAGCTTGAGCGCATGTTGCAGGGTGCAAGGGCAATGGAAGGCCAGGCGCTGGTCGGCGCACAGGCCGAGTTGTTCGACCGGTTCGTCGCGCAGCACTTCGACCAGGTCCCGCGACAGGGCACTGACCCGTGCAGCCTTGGTGGCGTAACGCGGGTCGTGTGCCAGCAGGTGACCGTAGTCACGCACGAAGGCACCGCAGCCACTGGCGGTCTGCACGATGGCTTCGGCGCCGGCCTCGATGGCCGGCCACCAGGCATCGATGTTGCGCCGGGCGCGCTCCAGGCCTTGTTCCTGGGCATTGAGGTGGTAGTCCACCGCACCGCAGCAGCCGGCTTCAGCCGCCGGCTCCACGCTGATCCCCAGGCGGTCCAGCAGGCGCGCGGTGGCGGCGTTGGTATTGGGCGACAAGGCGGCCTGCACGCAACCTTCGAGCAGCAGGATGCGCCGCGCATGGCGGGGCACGGGCCGTTCGCCGGGGGGCGTCACCTGGGCCGGCAGCTTGCTCTTCAGTTCGGCCGGCAGCAACGGCCGCAGGGCTTGGCCCGTGCGCGTCAGGGCCTTGAACAGCGCCGGGCGTGGCACCACTGCGCGCAGGCCCTGGCGCAGCAGGCGCTGGCCGAGCGGGCGCGGTACCCGCTGCTCGACCACGGCGCGGCCGATGTCCAGCAGGTCGTGGTACTTGACCCCCGACGGGCAGGTGGTTTCGCAGTTGCGGCAGGTCAGGCAACGGTCCAGGTGCAGTTGCGTGCTGGCGGTGACCGGCGCGCCTTCGAGCACCTGCTTGATCAGGTAGATACGCCCCCGTGGCCCGTCCAGTTCATCGCCGAGCAACTGGTAGGTCGGGCAGGTGGCCGTGCAGAAACCGCAGTGTACGCAGGTGCGCAGGATGCTTTCGGCTTCCTCGCCGCGGGGCAGGCGCTTGGCGCTTTCGCTCAGGTTGGTTTGCATGGGCGTGGCCTCACAGTTCCGGGTACAGGCGGCCAGGGTTGAATACGCCCTGGGGATCGAGTTGTTGCTTGAGCGCGAGGTGGTAGCGCAGCAGCGCCGCTGGCAGCGGCGCGCTGCTGTCGTCGCCGGGGGCATAGAGGGTGGCGTGGCCGCCGGCCCTGGCCGCTTGTTCGCGGATCAACTGCACCGGTGCCGTCGACTTCAGCCAGCGTTGCGCGCCGCCCCAGTCGATGAGCTGCTGCCCCGGCAAGTCGAGTTCGCCGCTGGCGGTCGGGACCGACAGCCGCCATAGCGGCGCCGGGTCGCAGAAGAAGGCCAGGCGCTGTTCGCGCAGGTCACTCCAGAAACGGCTGTCCAGCACTTCGCCGCCCAGGCGCTGGCGGGCCGACTGGACCGAGCCTTCACCCCCTTCCAGGCGCAGGTGCAGTGCTTCGCCATCGTGGCAGGCGGCGCTTATCGGCAGCGGCTGCTGGCCCCATTCGGCCAGTTCGGCCAAGGCCTGGTGGCGGTCCATCGGCAGGCGCAGGCTGAGGCATTCGCGTGGGCGTGGCAGTACCTTCAGCGACACTTCGGTCAACACCCCGAGGCAGCCAAAGCTGCCGGCCATCAGCCGCGAGACGTCATAGCCGGCAACGTTCTTCATCACTTCGCCACCAAAACGCAGTAGCTTGCCGTGCCCGGTGATGACCCGCGTGCCGAGTACGTAGTCACGTACCGACCCGGCCCATGGCCGGCGCGGGCCGGACAACCCGGCCGCGACCATGCCGCCCAGGGTCGCCTCGGCGCCCAGGTGCGGCGGTTCGCAGGGCAGCATTTGCCCGGCCTCGTGCAGCGCCGCCTCGATCTCCAGCAACGGCGTGCCAGCCCGGGCGGTGAGCACCAGCTCGGTCGGGTCGTAGCTGACGATGCCCCGGTGGTTGCGGGTATCGAGGATTTCGCCGGCCACCGGGCGGCCGAGCATGGCCTTGCTGTTGCCTCCCTGGATGCGCAGCGGCGTGCCCTGGTTGAGGGCCTGGTTGACCTGTTCGAGCAGGTCCGGGCTCATGTCGCGGTCCATGCTCATCAGAAGCGCTCCAGTTCGGGGAAGGGCAATTGCCCGTGGTGCACGTGCAGTGCACCGAACTCGGCGCAGCGGTGCAGGGTGGGGATGTTCTTGCCCGGGTTGAGCAGCCCTTGCGGGTCGAATGCCGCCTTGACGGCATGGAACAGGGTGATTTCGTCGCTGTTGAACTGCGCGCACATCTGGTTGATCTTCTCGCGGCCTACGCCGTGCTCGCCGGTGATGCTGCCGCCCACCGCCACGCACAATTCGAGGATCCGCCCGCCGATGGCCTCGGCGCGTTCCAGCTCGCCAGGCAGGTTGGCATCGAACAGGATCAGCGGGTGCATGTTGCCATCGCCGGCATGGAACACGTTGGCCACGCGCAGGCCATATTCCTCGCTCAGTTCACTGATGCCCTTGAGCACCCGTGGCAGCTCGCGCCGCGGGATGGTGCCGTCCATGCAGTAGTAGTCCGGGGAAATCCGCCCCACCGCCGGGAAGGCATTCTTGCGCCCGGCCCAGAAGCGCACACGCTCGGCTTCGTCGCAGGCCAGGCGCACTTCACGGGCACCGGCTTGCTTGAGCACGTCGGCCACCCGCGCGCAGTCATCCTGGACGTCGGCTTCGACACCATCCAGCTCGCACAAGAGGATGGCGGCCGCGTCCACCGGGTAGCCGGCGTGGATGAAATCCTCCGCGGCGCGGATCGCCAGGTTGTCCATCATCTCCAGGCCACCGGGGATGATGCCGGCGGCGATGATCTCGGCCACGGCGCGGCCGGCGTCCTCGACGCTATCGAAGCTGGCCAGCAGAACTCGCGCCACCTGGGGTTTGGGCAGCAGTTTGACGGTCACTTCGGTAACGATGCCGAGCATGCCCTCGGAGCCGGTGAACAGCGCCAGCAGGTCGAAGCCCGGGCTGTCGAGGGCGTCGCTGCCCAAGGTCAGGCGTTCGCCCTCGACGGTGAGGATTTCGACCTTGAGCAGGTTGTGCACGGTCAGGCCGTACTTCAGGCAGTGCACGCCACCGGCGTTTTCGGCGACGTTGCCGCCGATCGAGCAGGCGATTTGCGAAGACGGGTCGGGTGCGTAGTACAGGCCATGGGGCGCGGCCGCCTGGGAAATGGCCAGGTTGCGTACACCGGGCTGCACCCGGGCGAAACGCCCTTGTGGGTTGACTTCGAGAATGCGGTTGAAGCGTGCCATTACCAGCAGGATGCCCTTGGCCAGTGGCAGGGCACCGCCCGACAGGCCGGTCCCGGCGCCGCGCGCCACCACCGGCACGCCACGCAGGTGGCAGAGCCTGAGCAACGTCTGCACCTGTTCCAGGCGTTCGGGCAGCACCACCAGTAGCGGCA
This sequence comes from Pseudomonas sp. NBRC 111130, assembly GCF_001320485.1. NCBI lineage: Bacteria > Pseudomonadati > Pseudomonadota > Gammaproteobacteria > Pseudomonadales > Pseudomonadaceae > Pseudomonas > Pseudomonas sp. NBRC 111130. The sequence goes on along the minus strand of NZ_BCBG01000066.1, from coordinate 1,191 downwards.
CAGTGCGGTAGGCCGAGAGGCCGTCGCATTCATACGGCTTGAGATCTTCCGCCCGATGCAGGATCTCCAGGTCGGGGAGTGCATCGCGCAACGCCTGTAACAGCGCGGGCTGATCCACGGCGGGCAGCGCGCCGTCGACACGTTCGTCGTAGAGGATGTTCATGAGGCTCACTCAGCGGCAATTTTTGTTGTTGTGGGCAAACCGGACGCTTTGCAGCCTGCGCGTTTGGCCGGGAGCGGTCGAGGGCATAGGGCACTGGTCCTACCAGTTTTTCCGTTGGGGGCTGGTTATCCATGGCTTCGACCGGCTAGATTGGTGTCGGCGCAGGGCAGTGGTCCTACCAGTTGGAGTGTGCTAATGGGGATTGAAGGCAAGGCCAAGGTCGCAGACCAGGTGGCCGAGCGGGTGGAGCGGCTGATCGTCGAAGGTGTGCTCAAGGTCGGCCAGGCCTTGCCATCGGAACGGCGGCTGGTGGAAAAGCTCGGTTGCTCGCGGTCGGCATTGCGGGAGGGCCTGCGCATCTTGCGTGGGCGCGGCATCATCGACACCGAGCAGGGGCGCGGTTCGTTCGTTGCCGACCTGGCCGGGCAGGCGGGGGCCACACCGTTGATGCACCTGTTCAGCTCACAGCCGCGCACGCTGTTCGACTTGCTGGAAGTGCGCGCCTTGCTGGAGGCGGAATCGGCACGCCTGGCGGCGTTGCGCGCCACCGATGTCGACCGCCTGCTGATCCGCAGGCGCTATGAAGACATGCTCGATGCCCATGCGGCTGCCGAAGTGCTCGACCCACGCGAACATGCCCGGCGTGACCATGCCTTCCATCGGGCGATCAGCGAGGCGTCACACAATCCGGTGCTGGTGCATACCTTGCAGTCATTGAGCGACCTGACCTTGAGTACGGTGTTCGCCTCGGTCAACAACCTGTATTGCCGCCCTGCGCAAAAGCGCCAGATCGACCGCCAGCATGCGCGCTTGTATCACGCGGTGATGGAGCAATTGCCCGAGCAGGCGCAGCGGGCAGCGCGCGAACATATCAACGGGATTCGCGACAGCTTGCGGGATATCGAGCAGGAAGAGCAACGCCTGGTCAGGGCGACGATGCGCATGGATGGTTGGGGCTGAGTTTTGCCTGTACTGGCCTCTTCGCGGGCACGCCCGCTCCCACAGAGAACACGCATTTTCATGTGTTG
>NZ_BCBG01000065.1:0-19524 GCF_001320485.1 Pseudomonas sp. NBRC 111130 | reverse complement strand
CCTGTGGGAGCGGCTTTAGCCGCGAAGAGGCCAGTACCGCGGACTCAAAGCTTCGGCATCTGCCCGATCCGCGCCACCATCTCGCTCACCACTTGCAGGTCGAGCATGAACTGTTCCACGGTCTTGAACTCGTTGTCGTTGTGCCCGGTGTACTTCACATCCGGCATTGCCAGGCCGAACTGCACGCCGTTGGGCAGGTCGTGCACCGAGGTAGCGCCGGCCGAGGTACCGAATTCATGCTTCATACCCAGGTTTTCGCTGGCCACATCGAGCAGCGCCTTGACCCATTCGCCTTCGGGGTTGCGGAACATCGGCTCGTCAAGGCTGTAGTCGAAGGCCACCGAGGTGTGGCTCTGGCGGGTCCATTTGCCCAGTTTGTCGGCCAGCTGGTCCTTGATCACGGCCAGTGGCTTGCCTTTGGGGATGCGCAGGTTCACGGCCAGCTTGAGGCCCTTGTCGTCCACGCCGACGAAGGTCAGCGAGGTGGTCAGCGGGCCCATGAACGCGTCCTCGAAGCCGATGCCGAGCTTCTTGCCCAGGTAGTCCAGGCCCCAGTTGTCGGCGGCGTAGCGGGCGGCATCGGTGAAGTGGTTGTGCTTGAGCGGCACTTGCTGGCCCAGGCCATTGAGGAAGTCGAGCATGCGGGCCACCGGGTTGACGCCGGACTCTGGCTCCGAGGAGTGGGCAGAAACGCCGGTCACGGTAAGCAGCACGTTCTTGCCGTCGACCTTGGCATCGATGCTGAAGTCATTGCCATTACGCTTCACGTATTCAGCGCCGGCCTTCTCCAGGTGCTTGGCCAGTTCCGCCGGGTTATCCGCCACCAGGGTCGCCACCGACGTGGTCGGAATCTGGTTGGTCGCCAGGCCGCCGGTCAGGTTGACGATTTCCGCACCTTTGCCCGTGGCCGGGCGTTTGCTGAAGCTGGCCATGACCGTGCCGTAGCCTTTTTCGGCAATCACCACCGGGTAGCCGCCATCGAGTGCCAGGTTGTAGTCGGGGGTCGGGTTGCGCTCGAAGTAATAGGGGATGGCGTCGCCGCTGGTTTCTTCGGTGGTGTCGATCAGCAGCTTGAACTGCCGGGCCAGGGGCAGGTTTTCGTCCTTGGCGACTTTCAGCGCATACAGCGCAACGATGATGCCGTTCTTGTCATCCTCGGTGCCACGGCCGTACATGCGGTCGCCGACCAAGGTGACCTTGAACGGGTCGAGGCGGGTGCCGTCGGCCAGCTTCCAGTTGTCCGGATTGACCGGCACCACGTCAGCGTGGGCGTGGATGCCGACCACTTCCTTGCCTTCACCCAGCGAGATCTCGTAGACGCGGTTGTCGACATTGCGGAAGGCCAGGCCGAAGCTCTCGGCCAGCGTCTTGATCTTGTCGGCGATCTTCAGGAATTCGGGGTTTTCGTGCTGCGGCACGCCGTCGACGCTGAAAGTGGGGATGGCGACCAGCTCGCGCAGGTTTTCTGTGGCGGCCTTGGCGTACTTGATACGGGTGTACAGGCCGAGCAGGCGGTTGATTTCATTTTGTTGCTCGGCTGCGAGCGGCTTGCCGGCCAGGTAGGCGTCGAGCGTAGCTGCGAGGTTGTTGGCCTTGGCCAGGTCGCTGCCTTGGAGTTTACCGAGGAAATGCTTGAAGTCGGCCGGGTTGCTGCCGTCGAAAGCTTTGACGATGGCGGCAGACTGTTGCTGGGACAGGTTGGCCTGGGCCGGTTGGGTGAACAGGCCAATGCTGGCCAGCATCAGGGCGGTGGAGAGTTTTTTCAGGTGCATGAGCACGCATTCCTTCGCGAATCATTGTTATGGGATACCCGTCGGGACGGGAGGGGACCCACGCTAACATCAATGACCCATGGCACGGGAGTGCCAGAAACGCGACATGTCGCACAAATGAAAAAGCCCCGGGCATGCTCCCAGGGCTTTTCTGATATGGCGCACTCGGCGGGATTCGAACCCACGACCCCTGCCTTCGGAGGGCAGTACTCTATCCAGCTGAGCTACGAGTGCAACGCGCACGCATGATACCCATCTGATTCGGCGGCGTCCATCGCCTTGATCTATCGCTGTTTTCTCGCCTGGCCCTTGGCGGCTAAAGGCGCACCCACAGGTAGTGCGCTGTCTGTAGTAGCGGCTTTAGCCGCGAGAGAACCGGTACAGGCCGCGACAAATCCATCTATCCATATGCAATTTCAGTATTTCCTTAGCGGTTCTTATGTCCTCTACCCTCTGGTCACAACTTGTTATAACAAGTACTCGATCAGCGAAGAGAATCATGGCCGAACTGCTCCCCCTGTCCCCGGTACCGCTCTACACCCAGCTCAAGGAACTGCTGCGCGAGCGCATCCTCGACGGTACTTATCCACCGCATAGTCGCATGCCCTCGGAAAGCGAGCTGGGCAAGGCATTCGAGGTCAGCCGTATCACCGTGCGCCAGGCGTTGGGTGACCTGCAGAAAGAAGGGCTGATCTTCAAGATCCACGGCAAAGGCACCTTCGTCGCCAAACCCAAGGCGTTCCAGAACGTCAGCACCCTGCAGGGCCTGGGCGAGTCGATGACGCAGATGGGCTACGAGGTGCTCAACCGCCTGCGCAGCTTCCGTCATGTGCCGGCCAATGCCCTGGTCGCCGCGCGGCTGCAGGTCGAGGAGGGCAGCCTGGTTACCGAGATCCGCCGGGTACGCTTGATCAACCGCGAGCCGGTGTCGCTGGAGCTGACCTGGCTGCCCAAGGCGGTCGGCGAAAAGCTGGAAAAGGCCGACCTGGTCACCCGCGACATCTTCCTGCTGCTGGAAAACGACTGCGGCATTGCGCTGGGCCACGCCGACCTGGCCATTGACGCGGTGTTGGCAGACAGCGACCTGACCCAGGCGCTGGAGGTGGAAGAAGGCGCGCCGATCATGCGTATCGAACGCCTCACCCACGCCGCCGACGGCACGCCGCTGGACTTCGAACACCTGTATTACCGCGGCGATGCCTTCCAGTACCGCCTGCGCATCGACCGTCAGAAGGGGAGCAAGGCATGAGCATCGAGACCCAGGACTACGACATCATCGTCATCGGTGGCGGCACTGCCGGGCCGATGGCGGCGATCAAGGCCAAGGAGCACGACAAGCGCCTGCGCGTACTGCTGCTGGACAAGGCCAACGTCAAGCGCAGCGGCGCCATCAGCATGGGCATGGACGGCCTGAACAACGCCATCATTCCCGGCCATGCCACGCCCGAGCAGTACACCAAGGAAATCACCGTGGCCAACGACGGCATCGTCAACCAGGCCGCCGTGCATGCCTATGCCACCCACAGTTTCGAAACCATCGAGCAACTCGACCGCTGGGGCGTCAAGTTCGAGAAGGACGAGACTGGCGATTACGCGGTGAAGAAGGTCCACCACATGGGCGCCTATGTGCTGCCCATGCCTGAAGGTCACGACATCAAGAAAGTGCTCTATCGCCAGCTCAAGCGCGCCCGGGTCGAGATCAGTAACCGCATGGTATGCACCCGCGTGCTGCTCGACGCCGAAGGCGCGGCTGCCGGTGTCATGGGTTTTGATTGCCGCACTGGCGAGTTTCGCGTGGTACGGGCCAAGGCGGTGATCCTTGCCTGTGGCGCTGCCGGGCGCCTGGGCCTGCCATCCTCGGGGTACCTGATGGGCACCTACGAGAACCCGACCAATGCCGGCGACGGCTATGCCATGGCCTACCACGCTGGCGCCGAACTGGCCAACCTCGAGTGTTTCCAGATCAACCCGCTGATCAAGGACTACAACGGCCCGGCCTGCGCCTACGTCACCGGCCCCCTTGGTGGCTACACCGCCAACAGCAAGGGCGAACGCTTCATCGAGTGCGATTACTGGAGCGGGCAGATGATGTGGGAGTTCCACCAGGAGCTCGAAGGCGGCAACGGCCCGGTGTTCCTCAAGCTCGACCACCTGGCCGAAGAAACCATCCAGAACATCGAAGAGATCCTGCACAGCAATGAGCGCCCCAGCCGCGGCCAGTTCCATGCCGGGCGTGGCACCGACTACCGCCAGCACATGGTCGAGATGCATATCTCCGAGATCGGCTTCTGCTCGGGGCATTCGGCGTCGGGGGTGTGGGTCAACGAGAAGGCCGAGACCAGCGTCAAGGGCCTGTATGCCGCCGGTGACATGGCAGCAGTGCCGCACAACTACATGCTCGGTGCGTTTACCTACGGCTGGTTTGCCGGTGTGAACGCCGCAAAGTACGTGGCCGAGCGGGAATTGGCCGAGGTCGATGCCGGGCAGGTCGAACGCGAACGCACGCGGGTGTTCGCCCCGCTGCACCGTGAGCATGGCCTGCCGCCGGCGCAGGTCGAATACAAGTTGCGGCGCATGGTGAACGATTACCTGCAGCCGCCAAAGGTGACCAAGAAAATGGAAATCGGCCTGGCGCGCTTTGCCGAAATCGAACGTGATCTCGAACAGATGAAAGCCAGCAACCCGCATGAGCTGATGCGGGCGATGGAGGTCTCGGTGATCCGCGACTGTGCCGAGATGGCGGCGCGGGCCTCGCTGTTCCGTGAGGAGAGCCGCTGGGGCCTTTACCACCACCGCGTGGACTTCCCCGAGCGCAACGATGGCGAATGGTTCTGCCATTGCCATCTTAAAAAGGGCGAAGACGGCGAGATGACCAGCTTCAAGAAAGCCGTCGAACCTTACCTGATTGCGCTGGATGCCCAGGAACAGACTGCCTATGACCGGCTGCGGGTGAAAGCCGACGCTGCCTGAATGAAACAGAGGGCCGAAGGCCCCAAGGACCCCGTGAAATGGCCTACCAGCCCCAGGAAATCTTGTTCCGTAGCAGCGCCCCGGTCACCATCGACGAAGACAAGTGCATCGCCGAAAAAGGCTGCACCGTCTGTGTCGAGGTCTGCCCTATGGACCTGCTGGCGATCAACCCAGCCACGCAAAAGGCTTACATGGCATTCGACGAGTGCTGGTACTGCATGCCTTGCGAGAAAGACTGCCCCACCGGTGCGGTCAAGGTCGACATCCCGTACCTGCTGCGTTGACTCATCTGCGCCATCCGGGGAGCCACCGGACGCGCCCTCCTGCAATGCCCCTCGTTTCCCACCCCCAAGCCGGGCGGCGGAGACGATTCCAGCACTCAAAACGATTCGAGGGGAAACATCCATGCGCCTTGTAGCAACCGTGGCCGGCCTCGCGCTGGCGCTCACCGGGCTGAACGCCAGCGCCGAAACCATCCGCATCGCCATCGGCACCCAGGACACCACCATCAACTGCGCCACGGGCGGCCTGCTGATTCGCGAGCTGGGTCTGCTCGACAAGTACCTGCCGCACGATGGCAAGTACAAGGACGCCCACTACCAGGTCGAGTGGAAGAACTTTACCAGTGGTGCACCGCTGACCAACGAGATGGTCGCCGGCAAGCTCGACTTCGGCGCCATGGCTGATTTCCCCGGTTCGTTCAACGGCGTCGCGCACCTGGATGCCGGCAAGCGCAGCCTGTTCATCAGCGTGCTGTCGGGCAGTGTGCATGGCAGCGGCAACGGCATCGTCGTGCCAGCGGCATCCAAGGTGCAGTCGCTGGCAGAGCTCAAGGGCAAGACCATCTCCGTGCCGTTTGCCTCGACCGCCCACGGCATGCTGCTGCGCGCCGTGGCAGCCCAGGGCTGGGACCCGCAGAGCGACGTGCGGATCATCGCCCAGGCGCCGGAGATCGCCGGTTCCGCCTTGCGCAGCAACCGTATCGAAGCCCACGCCGACTTCGTACCGTTCGCCGAGCTGTTCCCCAATCGCGGCTTCGCCCGCAAGATCTACGACGGTGCCCAGGCCAACGCGCCGACGTTCCATGGCGCCCTGGTCGATGCTGACTACGCCAAGAAGTACCCGGAAGTGGTCACCGCCTATCTGCGCGCCAGCCTGGAAGCGGACCGCCTGATCGCGGCCGAACCGGAAAAGTACAGCGAGCTGATCGAAAAGGTCACCGGCATCGAGGCCGAGGTCAATTACCTGTTCCACGGCCCGCTTGGCCTGCAGACCCGAGACCTGACCTGGAAGCCTGAATACCGCCAGGCAGTGGCGACCTCCATCGACACGCTCAAGCTGTTGAAGAAGACCGATCGCGGTCTCGACACCGACCAGTTCATCGACGACCAGTACATCCGCACAGCCTTCAAGCAGGACGGCCTGGACTACGACAAGGCGCTGAATAACTACGCGCCGCTGCCACTCAAGGCCAACGACGCGCTCACGGGCAAACCGATCACCGACTTCAGCCGCCTGGCGCAGATCTGGGTGCGCGGTGAAGCCAAGGTGCGCCACTACGCCTCGCCGGAAGCCGCCCTCGGCGCCCTGGCTCAGCTGGAACAGGACGGCAAGGACATCCGCGCCATCTACGCCCAGGCTGCCGACAGCGGTATCAAGCTGCTGGCCAACCAGGCCTGGTTCGTGCGCAATGCCAAGGGCGAACTGGCCGCCTTCCTGCTCAAGGATCAGGCCGAGCAGTACGCCAAGGCCCATGGCGGCGAAGCGCTGGACTTTGTCAGCGCCAACCAGAAGCTGGTCGCCCAGCGCTGACCGGGAGGCATCGAGATGACCCGCGACCTCAAGCGCTGGCCCGTGCGCCTGGTTTCGCTGCTGGCCTGCCTGCTGTTCTGGCAGGCGGCGGCCAGTGTCAAGCTGGACCTTGGCCTGCTGACCTTCACCTATGTCCCCACGCCGCAGGCGGTGCTGAGTGCGGCTTGGCAGTTGCTGACCTCCAGCACGCTGCTGGCGCACCTGGGCAGCAGCCTGTCGCGGGTGTTTGCCGGTTATGCCGCTGCTGCGCTGCTAGGCGTGAGCCTGGGCCTGCTGATCGGCCGCTCGAAATGGGCAGAGGACACCTTGCTGCCGCCGCTCGAAGTGCTGCGGCCGATACCGGCGGTGGCGTGGATCCCGCTGGCAATCCTGATGTTCCCGTCGTCGGAGCTGTCGATGGTGTTCATCATCTTCACCGGCGCGCTGTTCCCCATCCTGCTCAACACCGTGCATGGCGCCGAGGCCGTCGACCCGCGCCTGGTGGCCTCGGCGCGCAGCCTCGGTGCCGGGCGTTGGGCAATCCTGCGCGAAGTGGTATTGCCTGGTGCGTTGCCGAGCATCGTCACCGGCCTTGCCATCGGCATGGGCACCTCGTGGTTCTGCCTGGTCACTGCCGAGATGATCGCCGGGCAGTTCGGCATCGGCTACTACACCTGGGAGTCATATACCTTGCAGAACTACCCGGACATCATCGTCGGCATGCTGCTGATCGGCGTACTGGGCATGGGCAGTAGCTCGCTGGTCAAACACTTGGGTGCGCTGGCCACGCCCTGGTACCGCACACGGAGGGCTGCCTGATGAACCCCTGTCAACAGGCGCCGGGGCGGATCGAGGGGCAGGGTCTGTCGATCCGTCTGGGGCAAGGCGGTGAGGCCTTCGAGGCGGTGCAGCGCCTGGACTTCGCTGTGGAGCCGGGGGAGTTCGTCTGCATCCTCGGGCCTTCCGGTTGCGGCAAGTCGACCTTACTCGGGGCCCTGGCCGGGCATCTGGTGCCCAGCAGTGGCCAGCTGAGCGTGGATGGCCAAGCCATCACCGGGCCCTCGCCGCAGCGCGGCATGGTATTCCAGCACCACACCTTGCTGCCGTGGCGCAGCGTGCTCGACAACGTCGCCTTTGGCCTGAAGATGCAAGGCCTGGGCAAGGCCGAACGCCGGCAACAGGCATACGACATGTTGCAACTGGTGGGCTTGGCGGACTTCGCCGAGCGCTGGCCCAGCCAGCTGTCCGGTGGCATGCAGCAGCGTGCCGAGATCGCCCGGGTGCTGATCAATCGCCCGCGCCTGCTGCTGATGGACGAGCCTTTCGGCGCCCTCGATGCGCAAACCCGTGCACGCATGCAGGAACTGCTGCTGGATATCTGGGCGCGTATTCGCACCACCGTGGTGTTCGTCACCCACGATATCGACGAAGCCTTGTTCCTGGCCGATCGCCTGCTGGTGATGAGCCCACGCCCCGGTCGCTTCATCGAGGACCTGCGCCTGGACTTTGCACGCCCGCGTCGTGCCGGCCTGCTGACCAGCGCTGAGTTCACCCACCTCAAACGCCATTGCCTGGCCTTGTTGCGCCATGAAGAAGGCCGCGAATTGCCGCGCCTGACGCCGCTCGGCCTGCCGACCACTGAACATCCACCGTTAAGGATTGCGCTATGACGGAACGAAGCACCGACAACCACGAAATTCTTGACCTGCTGCCACGCCTCGAAGCCGACGACGCGGGTGTGCGACGCATTGCCTTGATCGAACTTGCCGACCTGGAAGACCCCGATGGCTTGCCGTGGCTGACCGATGCGCTGTTGGTCGATGGCGCCGACGACGTGCGTGCCGAGGCCGCGCGGTTGCTGGAGGCCTGGGAAGAACCGGAAGTGGTACAGGCACTGTGCGCGGCGCTGGCTGATGGCGCCGAAGCGGTTCGCCTGGCTGCCGCGCAGAGCCTCAGCGAGTTGAAGACCCCGGAAGCCGGGCAACTGATTTTGCCGTGGACGACTCATGCCGATGCCTTTGTCCGCGCAAGTGCCTTGCGCGCCCTGCGCGAACTGCGCCTGGAGGACGCTGCCAAACCTGCGTTGCGGGCACTGGAAGACCAGGATGCGCTGGTGCGGCGCGAAGCGGTGGGGATCCTGGGTTGGCTCAAGCACGAGCCCGCGCTGCCTGCCTTGGCGAAACTGGCCGAGCACGAGCGCGACACCGAGGTCCGTCGCGCAGCGATTGGCGCCTTGGGGCTTGCGCGTGACGTCGCCGTATTGCCGGCGCTGGTTGGCGCATTGCGCGATCCCGCCTGGCAAGTACGCGAAGAGGCCGCGACGACGCTGGGCAAGGTTGGCCATGCCCAGGCGGGGCCCGCCTTGGTGGCGGCGCTAGGTGATGACTTCTGGCAAGTGCGTTTGCGCGCTGCCCGTTCACTGGGCCGCCTGCGTCACACCGAAGCGCTGGATGCCTTGGCCGCCCTGCTGGGCCATGCCATTGCCAACCTGCGCAAGGAGGCCGCGCTGGCGCTCGGCGAACTGGGCCAGTCCCGCGCCCTGCCGGCGTTGCAGGCGGCCGAATCGGACAGCGATCCGGAAGTGCGCAAGGCCGTGCGCATCGCCTTGGCGCAGCTGCGCGGGGCTGCTTGATGAACGGCCCCAGCGCAATCCGCAACCAACGCGAGGCGGGGCTGCTGAGTGTGCAGTGGCAGGACGCCGAGCAGGTCATCAGCCACGCGCGCTTGCGCGGTGCCTGCCCGTGTTCGCAATGCCGCGCCGCCCGCCTGCGCGGCGCTATTGGCGTGGTGGAGGACGATGTGCGAGTGGAGCACATCGAGCCGCAGGGCTACGGTGTGCAACTGGTGTTCAGTGATGGTCATGAGCGCGGCATTTATCCCTGGGCGTACCTGCATGCCCTGGGCTAGGCGGATGATGTTCAGGCCGAGCGCTGCCTCCTGGCAGCGCACCGGACCTACAAGGCAATCAGTTCGGGCCGCAACCCTTCCACTCGGCGCGCTGGCGGCGGCAGGTAGCCGCCGTCACCGGTGATCTGGTGCAGAACCTGCTCGCGCAATGCGTGCAGGGCCACACCGTTACGCAGGCGCGGGTGTGGCAAGTCGATTTCCACCACCGACTTGATCCGCCCAGGGCGCGGCTCCAGCACCACCACCCGGTCGGCAAGGTAGGTGGCTTCCTCGGCGTCGTGGGTCACCAGCAACGTGGTGATACCGGCACGTTCGCGAATGGCCAGCAGTTCGTCCTGCAGCTGCTGGCGGGTCAGTGCGTCAAGCGCGCCGAACGGCTCGTCGAGCAACAGGATGCGCGGGCTGGCCACCAGGCCACGGGCAATCGCTACACGCTGGGCCATACCGCCGGACAGCTGGTGCGGGTAGGCCGACTCGAAACCGACCAGGCCTACCAGTTGCACGAACTCGTGCACACGCCGGGCGCGCTCGCCCTGGGTCAGGTGTTCGTTGACCAGACCCAGGGCGATGTTCTGTTCAACCGTCAACCAGGGGAACAGCCGATGCTCCTGGAACACGATGCCGCGCTCGCCGCCGATGCCGCTGACCGCCTGGCCATCGATGCGGATGCTGCCGCTATGGTCTGTGTCCAGCCCGACCAGCAGGCGCAGCAGGGTCGACTTGCCGCAGCCCGAGGCGCCGACGATGGCGATGAACTCGCCTTCGTTGATGGCCAGGTTGAAGTTGCGGATGGCCTCGAACGGCTGGCCATCGACGCTGAAGACCTTGCCGACGCCTTCGAAGCTGACCAGCGGCGGCGTGGTGTCGGCCTGATTGGCCGCGTGCAGGTGTGAAGCATTGAAGGCATTCATGCGGTTCTCCAGCGCGTGGCGCGCGATTCGAGGCGTTGGCCGAGGGTGCCGAGCAGGGCGCCGACCAGGCCGATCAGGACCATTGCGGCCATCACCTGGTCCATGCGGAACAATTGCTGCGCGCCGATCATCAGGCTGGCGATGCCACCGTCCGAGGGCATGAAGTACTCAGCACCGATGGTGCCCAGCCAGGCGTAGATCAAGGACAGGCGCAAGCCGGCGAATATCGCCGGTGCGGCGCCGGGCAGCACCAGCAGGCGCAGGCGTTGCCACAGGTTCAGGCGTAGTGTGCGGGCCGCTTCGCCCAGTTGTGGCGAGAGGCTGGCGATGCCGCGCTGGGTGGCGATCAGCAGCGGGAAGAATGCCGCCAGGCCGACGAACACGTGCTTGGCCCCTTCGCCGAGGCCGAACCAGGCCGTGAGCAAGGGTACCCAGGCAAACAGCGCCACTTGCCGCAGGGCCGACAGGCTTGGCCCGAACAGGCGTTCGGCCTTTGGCGACAGCCCCAGCAGCAACCCGCTCAGCAAGCCTGCGCCGCCACCCAGGACCAGGCCGGTCAGGGTGCGCTGCAGGCTCAGCAGCATGGCTTCAGGCAGCGAGCCGTCGGCCAGCCCGCTGAACAGCGCGCGCAGCACATTCAGCGGCGAAGCGAGGATGTTCGGGTCGATCCAGCCCAAGCTATTGCTCGCCTGCCACAGCGCCAGCAAAGCCGCTGGCAGCAGCAGGCTTTGCCAGCCCCGTGGAATGGGCCCGCGCTGTTGTTCGCCGGTGGCCGGTTGAGGCCAGAACAGCAGGCGCTTCTCCAGGGTCGAGAAGCCGCGCTCCAGCAGTGCACCGACCAGACCGATCACCAGGATGCACAACAGCACCAGATCGAGCATGAACAGCTGCCTGCCCCAGACCATCAGGTAGCCGATGCCTTCGCTGGAGGCCAGCAATTCCACGGCGAGCAACGACGTCCAGCCGGTCGCCAGGGCCAGGCGCACCCCGGTGAGGAAGGCTGGCAGGGCCGCTGGCAGCAGCAGGCGCAGGAACAACAGGTGACGTGGCAGGCGCAGCACGGCGGCGGCTTCGCGCAGCTTCGGCTGCGCGTCGCGCACGCCGACCAGCGTATGCAGGGTGACCGGCACCACGACGGCTTTCACCAACACCACCAGCTTGAGCAGTTCGCCGATACCGAAGAACAGCATGAACAGCGGAATCCAGGCCAGGGTAGGGATTTGCGCCAAAGCCACGAAGGTTGGCAGTACCCAGGTCTGCGCGTGGCGTGAGGTACCCAGCCATGTGCCGAGCAGCAAGCCACAGCCGACGCCAGCCAACAGCCCCCAGAACAGCCGCTGCAGACTAATCCACAAGTGCCCCCAAAGCTCACCGGAGCCAAATTCCAGCGCGCTTTGCCACACCAGTGAGGGCGCCGGCAGGATCTGCTCGCTCATCCAGTGCTGCTGGCTCGCCACGCACCACAGCAGGGCAATGCAGACCGGCACTGCCCATGGCAACACGCGGCCCACGCGGGAGCCGCCATGCGGCGCGATAGCGGCGCGCAGTGGCCAGCGAAGCCAACCCCGCCCTTTGCTCAGAACTCCATTCATCGGCCATCTCTCGAAGCGTTCCAATGTTATTCACTTATGGAATTAAAAAATTTCACAAGCGATATTCAAGAGATAAGAGCATGCAAGCCATGCATGCGGAACCCCCCCGCCGTTGCGTTTTCCTCATATTTTCCATGCGTTTCCCGCAAGCCACCCTGCGCCCCGCATGAATCCTCGTTTATGTCTTTCCGTTACTGAAAAATGAAGTTTTGATCTTTGTAGGTTCTAACCAGACCTGCCTAGCTTCTGGCCAACGCGCCGGCCATCGCCGGTGGCAGCCTGCCAAGGAGCCTTGCCATGAAAACCCCGCTTCGCCACCTGATCACCGCACTCGGTCTGGCCTTTACCCTGGGCGCCCACGCAGCCGAGCCGGCCAGGCCGGAAAGCATCCGCATCGCGGTGCCCGACCTCAGCGCCGGCAGCAAGCACAGTGCGGGCGGTGTGGTCGACGTACTGCGCGACCAGCAACTGCTGGAAAAGGAATTTGCCAAAGACGGCATCCGTATCGACTGGCACTTCTTCAAGGGCGCAGGCCCCGTGGTCAACGAAGCCTTGGCCAATGGCCAGGCCGACTTCGCCTACCTGGGCGACCTGGCGGCGATCGTCGGCAAGGCCAACGGCCTCGATACCCGTGTGCTGTCGGCCGGGGTGCGTGGGGTGAAGAGCTATCTGGGCGTAGTGCCGGGGTCCGGCATCAAGTCCCTGCACGACCTCAAGGGCAAGCGCGTGGCGGTGTTCCGCGGCACCGCCAACCAGTTGTCGTTCGCCAGCGCGCTGGCCAGCCAGGGGTTGTCCGAGCGCGACCTGAAAGTGATCAACCTCGACTTCAACGCCGCCAACGCTGCGCTGGCTGCAAAACAGATCGATGCCACCTGGGGGCTTTCCAACCTGTTGTCGCTGCGTGAGCGCGGGCTGGTCGAGCTGCTTGTCAACTCCCGCGACCTGGCAGGCGCCGGCAGCACCCAGGCGGTGTTGCTCGGCACGGGCGATTTCATTCGCAAATACCCCGAGCTGGTGCAGCGCCTGGTCAATGCCCAGGAGCAGGCCACCAACTGGCTGCGCGACGAGCGTAACCGCGAGGCTTACGTCGAGCTGGTTGCGAGCAACGCCAACTGGCCACGCAGCATCCTCAGCGATGACCTGGCCAACGAAGACCTGGCCCATTACTTCGATCCTCGCCTGGACGCCGATTTCATAGCCCAGTTGCAGCAGGGCGTCGACCTGGCCGCCCGCGAGCGCCTGATCCGCCGTGGCTTCCAGGTTTCAGAGTGGGTCGAACCGCGTTTCCTCGATGCCGCACTGCAATCCCAACAGGCCTTGCAGGCCGCCCGCTGAACCCAAAAACCGACCATGACCGCAAGGACCACGACCATGAGCAATGCCGCACTAGCCTCAGCGCCACACGCCCTCGAACTCGACATCCAACCGGTTGCCGGCCGCATCGGCGCCGAAATCCGTGGGGTGAAGCTGTCCGCCGACCTCGATGCCGCCACCGTCGACGCCATCCAGGCGGCGCTGGTGAAGCACAAGGTGATTTTCTTCCGTGGCCAGACCCACCTGGACGACCAGGCCCAGGAAGGCTTCGCCAAGCTGCTCGGCGAGCCGGTCGCCCACCCCACCGTGCCAGTGGTGGACGGCACCAGCTACCTGCTGCAGCTGGACGGCGCCGAAGGCCAGCGGGCAAACTCCTGGCACACCGACGTAACCTTCGTCGAGGCCTACCCCAAGGCTTCGATCCTGCGCAGCGTGGTGGCGCCAGCTTCCGGCGGCGACACCGTCTGGGCCAACACGGCCGCAGCCTACCAGGAGTTGCCCGAGCCGCTGCGCGAGCTGGCTGACCAGCTGTGGGCGGTGCACAGCAACGAATATGACTATGCGAGCGTCAAGCCTGATGTCGACCCGGCCAAGCTTGAGCGTTATCGCAAGGTGTTCACCTCGACCGTCTACGAGACCGAGCACCCGGTGGTGCGGGTGCACCCGATCAGTGGTGAACGGGCGTTGCAACTGGGCCATTTCGTCAAGCGCATCAAAGGGTATTCGCTGGCGGACTCGCAGCACCTGTTCGCGGTGCTGCAGGGGCATGTGACGCGGTTGGAGAACACCGTGCGCTGGCGCTGGGAGGCGGGGGATGTGGCGATCTGGGATAACCGTGCCACGCAGCATTATGCGGTGGATGACTACGGCACCCAGCCGCGGGTGGTGCGGCGGGTGACCTTGGCCGGTGAAGTGCCGGTGGGGGTTGATGGCCAGTTGAGCCGGACCACGCGTAAAGGCTGATATCGCCGGGGCCGCTTTGCGGCCCTTTCGCGACACAAGGCCGCTCCCACAAAAAGCACGGCGTACGCCAATCAAATGTGGGAGCGGCCTCGTGTCGCGAAACGGGGGCGAAGCCCCCGCCAGCTACACCTCGGTATCACAGGCAATCAACTGCCTGACCAACCCCTGCGCCAACGGCGACAAGCCATACCCCACCCGGCTCACCACCCCATAGCGGGTATAGAACGCCTCTTCCTGCTCCGCTGCCAGGTCCACCAGTTTCAACGCCACCAGCCCCCGCTCCATCTGGTAAGGCCGCAAGTTGGCATTGCAGGCAATGCCAATGGTGTCCGATTGCATCACCACGTTCAGCAGGGCGTACCCATGCTCGCATTCCACCGTTGGCAGAAAGTCCTGGCGGCCGCTCAGGTCGCTGAGGATCTTGCGGATGTTTGGCGGCCGGAAAGTGGTGGCCAGCGGGTAGTCGAATACGTCCCGCGCACGCACTTCAGCCTGCTCGGTCAGCGGGTGCCCGGCCCGACAGCAGAAATGCCAGCGCTGCGGTGCCAGCTTGTGCACGCGGTAATCTGGGTCGGACTCGAACTGGCGCGTATCGGCAACGAAGAATTCGATCTCCTCGGCGATCAGCCTGCGGTTCAGCGCCTGCCAGTTATCCACCTGGAAGCAGGTGCGCGCTGCCGGGTACTCGGCCACGAAGCGCGCCACGGCCTTTGGCACCAGGCCGCCAGCCGGTGCCGGGCCGGAGCCGAAGCGCACCACGCCGGTGGTGGCGCCATTGAACTGGTGAATCTCGTTGACCAGATTATGCGCGCCATGCACCAGGCGCCGCGAATGCTCCAGCACCAGCAAACCCTGTCGAGTGGGTGAAAGCTCTTTGCTGGCACGGTCGACCAGACGACAGCCGATGTTGTGCTCCAGGGTCTGGATGCTGCGGCTGAAGGCCGATTGCGACAGATTCACCGCAGCCGCCGCAGCGACGAAACTGCGGTGCTCGACAAGGGCGATGAAGTGGCGGAGCTGGCGTAGGTCGATATGCATTTTCTACATGAAAACTTTCGGTCGAATGCAATTGATGAAGAGGGTCAGCCCCCTTATAAAGGGAGTCACTTATTCCACAAAATATGATTTACAAATATTTATATCTCTTAAAAGAATATAAGCCCAACTGACCGCGATTCGGTTCCGCCAACGGAAATGCTCGCCCAGGGCCGCAGCCTCAAGGAGCATTTGTATGTCTGGACTTTTCCGTTGGCCTGCGCGCGCGTCGCGCTTTACCTTGCAACCCTTGGCCGCCGGCGTGTTGCTGGCAGCATCCAACGGCAGCTTTGCCGAAGAACCCGTCAGCACCACGCCGGCCGTGGAGCAGGAAGCCAAGCTCGGCACGGTCACGGTCAATGCCCGCCGCCGCGAGGAAACCGCGCAGAGCGTGCCCACGCCCATCAGTGTGCTCAGCAGCGAAACCCTGGAAACCCAGCGCATCTACCGTGTGCAGGATCTGCAACAGCTGGTGCCCAGCACCAATGTCGCCTATGTGCATGCGCGGCAGTCGAGCATCTCGATTCGTGGCCTGGGCAACAACCCGGCCAGCGATGGCCTGGAAGGCAGCGTCGGCATCTATCTGGACAACGTCTACCTCGGGCGGCCGGGCATGGCGGTGTTCGACCTGCTCGATGTCGACCAGCTGGAAGTGCTGCGCGGCCCGCAGGGTACGCTGTTCGGCAAGAACACCACGGCGGGGGTGCTGAACATCACCACGCGCAAACCGACCTTCCACCCCGAGGGCAGCATTCAGCAATCGATTGGCGAGGACGGCTACCTGCAGACCCAGGGCAGTTACTCCGGGCCGATCACCGAGACGCTGGCCGGGCGCATCAGTGCCTACCACACCGAAGACGATGGTTATGTAAAGAACATCCACAACGGCGACGAGCTCAACGGTGGCAAACGCCAGGGCTTTCGTACCCAGCTGCTGTTCAAGCCGAGCGAAAGCTTCAACCTGCGCTGGATCGGTGAGTACAACGAAGAGGATTCCAACAACGGCATCCTCAGCCTCTACAGCACCGGGCCGACCATCAATGGCGTCAACCGCTACGAAAGCCTGGCCGCCCAGGCTGGGGCGACACTGGTATCGGGCAAGGACCGCAAGGTCAACTTCGATGCCGACCAACAGGTGACGGTGTTCCAGGGCGGTACCTCGGTCGAGGCCAACTGGACCCTGCCCAACGACTTCACCCTGACTTCGATCAGCGCCTACCGCTGGTGGGACTTCACCCCGCGTAATGACGACGGCCTCAATGTGCCGGTGTTCTACAGCGCTGGGGTGTCGGTACGCGACAAGCAGTATTCCCAGGAAATCCGCCTGGCGTCGCCCACCGGTGGCGTCTTCGACTATGTGCTCGGCGCGTACTACTTCAAGCAGGACCTGGACAACAAGTCCTTCACCTATTACGGCCCCCAGGCGGACATCTGGAACATCACCCCGGCCGGCGCCCTGGCCAACGTCAATACCATCGGCAATGGCCATATCGATACCGACAGCTACGCGCTGTTCGCCCAGGGCACCTGGCACCTTACCGATCGCCTGGACTTCACCGCCGGTATCCGCGGCACCTACGAGGAAAAGAGCGCCTGGGTGACCCGCGACGCGCCAACCGGTGGTGCTGCCGTAACCGGTGCGGCCGCCGCTGCGCGCCAGGGCAGGGTGGGGGCGTACGATTCGGGCGACCTCAACCAGTACAGCTTCAGCCCTTCCGGGCTGCTGGGGCTGAGCTATCGCTTCAACGAGCAATTGCTCGGCTACGCCACCCTGACCCACGGCGAGAAGTCTGGTGGCGTCAACCTCACCGTCGGCGCCGCGCCGCGCCTGGGCACCGACTCCTTGCTGGTCGGCACCGAGCGGGCCAACAACGCCGAGTTGGGCCTCAAGAGCACGCTGTTCGATAACCGCCTGCAGCTCAACACCAACCTGTTCTGGACCGAGGTGCATGGCTACCAGGCCAACGTCTACGACCAGATCAACCGCGTGCAGTACCTGGCCAACGCAGGCAGCGTGCGCTCGCGCGGCCTGGAGTTCGAAGCCACGGCGCTGCCGATCAAAGGCCTGACGGTGAACTTCAACGGCTCGTGGAACGACGTCCGCTACCTGAAGTACGACGACGCACCGTGCCCGCCGGAAGTGAGCCTGGCCAATGCCACGGCCACCTGCGACCTGTCTGGCCACCAGGTGGTCGGCGCCTCCAAGTACATCGCCAACCTCAACGGCGAATACAAGTGGCAGGCCAGCCAGCACGTCGAACCCTACGTCACCGCCAGCTACGCATTCCGCTCGCGGGCGGTGGGCACCATCGACGATTCCGACTTCGGCCAGATCCCCAGCTACGCGCTGGTCAACCTCTCCGCCGGTGTGCGCCTGGACCAGGGCGACGGCGTGGTCGACCTGTCGCTGTGGGTGAAGAACGCCGGCGACAAGACCTATTTCACCAGCCTGTGGAACTCCGCCAACGGTGGGTACGCCGGCGTGCTCGGTACCCCGCGCACCTTCGGCGCCACCGCCCGTTACGACTTTTGAGTAAAAAGGAGCTTTGCCATGAACGCCAAGACTGAAACCCCAGTACTGCCCGAAGGCGCCTGCCTTACTGCCAAGGTCCCCGAGCGCACCGAGGCGCTGCTCGGCGATGTGGTGGTCAACCCGTACCGCCTGGCGCCGCTGACCGCGATCATCCGCGACGGTGGGCGCAGCCTGAGCGCCGCCCATGTGCGGGTGCGCGGCAAGGGCGAGCGCGGCGTGGACATTGCCTACGAGGTGTCCGAGCGCTCGCTGTGGACCTATGGCGGTATCCCGGTATTCGGCCTGTACCCGGACTACGTCAACCAGGTGGAAGTGACCTACAAGCTCGACGGCGAGCGCATCCGCGAGCAGTACCAGATCTATGCTCCGGCCGTGCGCCTGCCAGTGGTGGCGAAGCAGACCGCCGCGCTGCCGGAGGTCGAACCGGTCAAGGTGGCGCCAGGCTTCGAGCAGCGCCTGTACCTGTTCAACCACCTGCAAGGTGACATTCCCGGTGGCCGTGCCTTCAAGTGGAACGGCCTGGGCGGCGCCGCGGAATGGGACCAGGTCGGCAACAACTGGATCTCCGACAGCAACGGTGACGTGCGTTGGTACCTGGACATCGAGCAGATCCACGACTCCAACCGCCGCGACGGCCTGGGCGGGACCATGGGCTTCCAGCAGACCCGCGACGGCAAGCTGATCTGGGGGCAGGGCCAGACCTATTCCAAGTTCGACCTGCTGGGCCGGCGTATCTGGCAGCGCAACCTGCCGGACAAGTTTGCCGACTTCTCCCACGAGATCCGCGAAACCGCCAACGGCACCTACCTGCTGCGCGTCGGCACCAGTGATTATCGGCGCCCGGACGGCAAGCGGGTGCGTTCGATACGAGACCACATCATCGAGGTCAACGAAGCCGGCGACGTGCAGGACTTCTGGGACCTGAACCAGATTCTCGACCCCTACCGCGGCGACTTGCTGGAAACCTTGGGCAAGGCGGCGATCCAGCTGCCAGAAGGTGTACAGAAGCAGGACGACCGCCTGGCCAACGAACTGGCCGAAGGCGACTTGCCGTTCGGTGATACCCCAGGCGTGGGCACCGGGCGCAACTGGGCCCATGTCAATGCCATTGACTACGACGCCGATGACGACAGCATTATCGTTTCAGCTCGCCATCAAGGGGTGGTGAAGATCGGTCGGGACAAGCAGGTGAAGTGGATTCTGGCTTCACCACAGGGCTGGCCGCAGCGCCTGCGCGAGAAGGTGCTGACCCCCATCCAGAGCGAAGGCTTCGACTGGTCCTGGACCCAGCACACCGCTTGGCTCACTGGCAAAGGCACGCTGACCGTGTTCGACAACGGCTGGGGGCGTGACTTTGCGCCCACCAAGCTCAGTGGCAACTACAGCCGGGCGGTGGAGTACAGGATCGATGAAGCCAAGGGCACGGTCGAGCAAGTCTGGGAATACGGCAAGGAGCGTGGCGACGAATGGTACAGCCCGGTGACCTCGGTGGTGGCCTACCGGCCAGAGACCGATACCCAGTTCATCTATTCGGCTTCGGTCAACTTCCTCACGCCCGAGAAGCTGACCACCACGGTGCTCAATGAAGTGCGTCGAGGGACCCAGGAGGTATTGGTGGAACTCAAGGTGCACAGCCGCCAGCCGGGTTCCGTTGGCTACCGGGCTCTGGTGATCGACCTGGCCAAGGCGTTCTGACTTTGGTTGGCCTGACGTAGTTTTTGTATGGGTGCATAGAT